>JAEVZM010000685.1 GCA_023392225.1 Pseudomonadota bacterium | reverse complement strand
CGCCGCGGGTATCAGCGGCGGTGGGCACCGGGCGGCCGACGACGAGGTAGTCGGCGCCGTCGCGGATGGCCGAGCCGGGCGTCGCGATGCGCTTCTGGTCGCCGCTCGCGGAGTCAGCGGGACGCACGCCGGGCGTGACCAGCGGCATCGCCGGCCCGACGATGGCCCGCACCGCCGCAGCCTCGGCCGGCGAGGCGACGACGCCATCCATGCCGGCGGCGACCGCATCGGCGGCGCGCGCGGCGACGAGGGCATCGGGCGCCCCGGCATAGCCGGCGGCCGCAACGTCGGCGGCATCCATCGAGGTGAGGACCGTGACGCCGAGGAGCTTGAGGGACGCATCGCCCCGCGCCCTGACGGCGGCGCGCAGCGCCTTCGGATAGGCGTGGATGGTGAGGAAGGTGAAACCGAGCGGCACGATGCTCCCGACTGCGCCCTCGACCGTGTTGTCGATGTCGAGGAGCTTGGCGTCGAGGAACACCTGCTTGCCCTCCCCCACCAGGCGGCGGGCGAAGTCGATGCCACCGGCGAAGATCAGCTGCAGGCCGACCTTGTAGAAGGTGACCTCGTCGCCGAGCGCGGCGACCATCGCCTCCGCATCGGCGACGGTGGGCAGGTCGAGGGCGACGATGAGGCGGTCGCGGGCGGGAATCGTCAGCATGGCCCCTGTTTCCATCGTGCGTGGACGGGGGTCAAGCGCGAATGAGCCGGCAGCCGCCGGGTGGCTACATCACCAGCTGGCGCGACAGCTCGACCATGTGGCGGCAGAGCGACTTGAGCGACTTCGACACCGGCTCGGGGATCAGCTCGCCATGCTCGTCGAAGGCGTCCTGGGCACGGCCGATCTCGATCTTGTCGGGGATGAGGATGGCGCCGAGGCCGGCCTGCACGACCTTGCGACAGTCGATCAGGGCCCGGGCGCCGCCGATCATGCCGTCCGAGGTCGAGCCGATGCCGTAGACCTTGTTGGGGATCGGAAAGCCGTCCTTGCCGCCCTTGTTGCGTCTGACCCAGTCGATGGTGTTCTTGAGAAGCGCCGGCAGGGAGTTGTTGTACTCGGGGGTGGCGATGAACACGCCCTGCTGGGCGGCGATCAGCCGCGCCAGCTTCACCGCGTTCTCGGGGATGCCCTTCTCCGCCTCGAGGTCGCCGTTGTAGATCGGCAGCGGATAGTCGGCGAGCGAGATGCGCGTCACCTCGGCATCGGCCAGGGCCAGCTCCTTGGCGGCGAGCGCGGCCAGCTTGCCGGAGAGCGCGCCGGTGCGGATCGAGCCGGCAAAGACGAGGATTTTCGGGGACGCCATCAGCTCACCTCAAAGGTTCGCCGGCACGGTGGCACGGCGGGAAGGGTCAGGCAACGCTCCGGTAGAGCCAGACCCGGGCCGGCGGGGCGTTCATCCAGATCCAGCCCGAGGCCTCGGCCGTGAAGGTCGGCGGCACGGGGAACACCGGCCCCTTGCGGATGTAGGAGAACTGGATGAAGGGCGCGCCGCCCTCGGTGCGGGCGAGGCCGGCCTCGATCAGGCGGACGCGATCCGCGAGCGGGCGGGCGACGAGCGGCAGGCTCGAGACGACATTGGCGACGCGCGGGGCGCGCCCGCCGAGCGTGCCGTCGAGATCATAGGCGTCGCCCTCGATCACCGTCACGCCGGGAAAGCGGTCCCGGATCATGGCGCAGAACTCGGGGCTGTACTCGATGGCGATGATGCGCGAGGGGGCGACGCCGCGCTCGATCAGCGCCTTGGTGACGACGCCGGTCCCGGGGCCGAGCTCGATCACCGGCAGGGTGCCGTTCGGGTCGACATGGGATGCCATCCGCCGGGCGAGCTCCGGACCCGAGGGCGCGATGGCGCCGGTCATGCGCGGCCGCGCCGCGAGGGACATCAGGAACCGGATCTGGTCACGCATCGGAGCTCGCCGCAGTCAGTGGAAGGAGTAACGCACCGCAGGATTGCCCGCCGAATGCGACGTCCGTGCGATGGGCGGGACGGCCGGCGACATCCCGCTCAGCCGCCGAAGAAGTCGCGCACGCGGGAGAAGAAGCCGGTCGATTCCGGGTGGTTCTCGGCCGAGGCGCCCTTCTCGAACTCCTCGAGCAGCTCGCGCTGGCGCCGGGTGAGGTTGGTCGGCGTCTCGACCACGATCTGGATGTACATGTCGCCGACCTTGGCGGTGCGCAGCACCGGCATGCCCTTACCGCGCAGACGGAACTGCTTGCCGGTCTGGCTGCCCTCGGGGACCTTGACCCGGGTCATCGAGCCGTCGATCTGCGGCACATTGAACTCGCCGCCGAGCGCCGCGGTCGTGAGCGAGATCGGCACCCGGCAGAAGATGTCGGCGCCGTCGCGCTGGAAGAACTCGTGCGGCCGGATCGAGAGGAAGATGTAGAGGTCGCCCGGCGGGCCGCCGCGCAGCCCCGCCTCGCCCTCGCCGCCGAGGCGGATGCGGGTGCCGTCCTCGATGCCGGCGGGAATGTTGACGCTGAGCTTGCGCTGCTCGGTGACGCGGCCGGCGCCGTTGCACTCGAGGCAGGGGTCGGAGATCACCTCGCCACGGCCCTGACAGGTCGGGCAGGTGCGCTCGATCGAGAAATAGCCCGAGGCGGCGCGCACCCGGCCGCTGCCCTCGCAGGAGGGGCAGACCTTGGGCGCGGAGCCGCGCTTGGCGCCGGAGCCCGAGCAGGACTGGCACACGACCTTGGTCGGCACCTCGATCTCGGCAGTCTTGCCGAGATAGGCCTCCTCGAGGCTGATCTCCATGTTGTAGCGAAGGTCGGAGCCGCGCTCGCGGCCGCCCGAGCGGTTGCCGCCGCCGCGCCGGCCCATGAAGTCGCCGAAGATGTCGTCGAAGATGTTCGACATCGAGGCGGCGAAATCGGTGTTGAAGCCCTGGGCGCCCATGCCGCCCTGCTCGAAGGCGGCGTGGCCGAAGCGGTCATAGGCGGCGCGCTTCTGCGGGTCGCGCAGGCACTCGTAGGCGGCGTTGACTTCCTTGAACTTGACCTCGGCCGCCTGGTCGCCGTTGTTGCGGTCCGGGTGGTACTGCATGGCGAGCTTGCGGAAGGCGGCCTTGAGGCCTTTCTCGTCGCAGGTCCGCGACACGCCCAGCACTTCGTAGAAATCGCGCTTGCTCATCCGCTACCAGTCCGGCGCCGGTTGCCGGCGCCTCCGCTCACGTCATCTTTGGGAATGAGAAGGCGTCGGTCCGCACCCGAGACGCTGTCGCGCTCCAAGCGGGTGCGGACCATTGCCGTTTCCGTCGGACTTACGCCGACTTCTTCTCGTCGTCGTCGCTGACTTCCTCGAAGTCGGCATCAACGACATCGTCGTTCTGCTGGCCGCCGGCCTCGCCGCCGGCCGCATCGCCACCCTGGCTGGCCTGGTACATGGCCTCGCCGAGCTTCATGGCGGCCTGGTTCAGCGCCGCAGTGCGCGACCGGATGGCCTCGACATCCTCGCCGGCGAGGGCCGACTTGAGGTCGGCGACCGCCGATTCGATGACCGACTTGTCGGCCGCCGAGAGCCGCGTGCCGTACTCGCCGAGCGACTTCTCGGTGGAGTGAACCAGCGCCTCGCCCTGGTTGCGAGCCTCGACCAGTTCCTTCCGCTTCTTGTCTTCCTCGGCGTGGGACTCGGCGTCCTTCACCATCTTCTCGATGTCGG
>JAEVZM010000654.1 GCA_023392225.1 Pseudomonadota bacterium | reverse complement strand
CACCGGGATGTTCTCGAACTCGAAGGTGACGATGTCGACCGCGCCGGCGAAGGCGGCGAGCGCCGCCTCGTCGTCATAGGGGGCGATGGTCCGTGCCGCAGCGACGGCGAAGGCCGGACTCTTCGGGTCGGGGCAGTAGATGTGGCAGGACAGGCCGAGCTCGGCCGCCGCCATGGCGATCATCCGGCCGAGCTGGCCGCCGCCGAGAATGCCCACGATCATTCCCGGCCTGAGCACGGTTGCCTCACTCATCGTCATTCGGACGCTCGTCGACCGCGGCCGACTGGGCCACGCGCCAGTTGTCGAGGCGGCTCGCCACCCCGTCGTCGAACAAGGCCAGCACCGAAGCGGCCATCAGCGCGGCGTTGATCGCCCCGGACCGGCCGATGGCCAGCGTTCCGACCGGGATCCCCGCCGGCATCTGGACGATGGAATAGAGGCTGTCGATCCCCCCCAGCGCCTTCGATTCGACCGGCACGCCGAACACCGGCAGCGGCGTCATCGCGGCGGCCATGCCGGGCAGATGCGCCGCCCCGCCGGCACCGGCGATGATGATCTTGTAGCCGGCCCGGCGCGCGCCCTTGCAGAACGTCACCAGCCGGTCTGGCGTCCGATGCGCGGAGATGATCCGGTCATCATGACCTATGCCAAGGGAATCGAGCGTATCCGCCGCGTGGCGGAGCGTCGTCCAGTCCGACTGGCTGCCCATGATGATGGCGATGGGCGGCGTCGGTTCGATCATGCGGCGTGTCTCATCAGGCTTTCGCGCGATACGCGGGCGTGGATCATAGAGGGCGATGCGCAGGCCGGGCAAGCAGCGCCGGGACTTATGCGATGATATCCGGAAGAAGACGGTCTTCGAGCCGGGCAATACGGTCCTTGAGGACGAGCTTGCGCTTCTTCATGCGCTGGACCCGGATGACGTCCACCCCGCCGGCCTCGATCATGAATGCAATCGCCGCATCGAGATCCCGGTGCTCCTGCCGAAGCGTGGCGATCTCGCGCCGAATCGCCTCCTCCTCCTCGCTTGCCGGCCCCCGGCCACCTGCCATCATCCCGTGCTCCCGTCCCTGCGGCGACGCCAGACGAGCGCGCCGGAAGAGCGGCGCATCCTATACCACGAAGCTGCGCCGGGCCGAATCCCGGTTTGGAGGTGTTGAAACGCGAAAAGCGCTTCCCCAGGTAGCTTCAAGGACGGTTGATTCCGGGACAGGTTTTGGTGCGGCGCAGCAACAACCGTTCGTGCTTCGACAGATCCCGGATGCTGTGCGAGACTGAATATGTTCGCACCGGAAGAGGAGGTTCTCATATGGCCCTTGGATCCCACGTTGCCGAACTGGAGCGTCGCCATCAGGCTCTCGAAAAGGAGCTCGAAGACGCCCTCTCCCACCCCAGCCTCGACAATCTGGCATTGGCCGACCTCAAGAAGCGCAAGCTGCTGCTCAAGGACGAGATATCCCGCCTCAGGGAAGAGACTTTCGACGACGCATCCATCCATTAGCCGCGTCGCTTCCCGCGTCCTTCCGAAGAACGGGCGCCGCGACAGGCGCGACGCCCGGACCGTGATCGGACGGAACGCCCCCTGTCCCGGACGTTAGCGGCCAACATCGCGCCTCAAGCCGATCGTGCCGTTGCGGGAGCCGCTTGCGTCCATCCCCGACCAAGGGCAGTGTGGCGCGCCGGCGGTGCCGGCGGGCGGGTGATCCGTGAGCGCTGAGCTTCAGAACTTCATCAACGAATTCGTGATGATGTGGGTGCTGATCGACCCGATCGGCACCATCCCCGTCTTCCTGATGGTCACCGCCTCGCTCAAGGAAGAGCACCGGCGGATGATCGCCACCCGGGCCGTCCTTGTCTCGGGCGTCATCCTGATCGCGTTCCTGTTCGGGGGCCACTTCATGCTGCGGGCCCTCGGCATCCCGCTGCCATCGTTCCAGATCGCCGGCGGGATCGTGCTGTTCCTGTTCGCGCTCACCATGATCTTCGGGCCGACCAAGGCCGAGCAGGAGAAGAACGAGATTGCCGACGCGACCATCGAACGGGCCAGGAGCGTCGCCGTCTTCCCGCTCGCCATCCCTTCGATCGCCAGCCCCGGGGCGATGCTCGGGGTCGTCCTCCTCAACGACACCGAACATCTTCACGTCATGGACAGCGTCCTCGACGTGGTGGTGATCCTGATCGTCCTCGGCTTCACCCTGGTGTTCATGTATTCGGCGAAGCAGATCCTCCGGGTGATCGGCGACTCGGGGGCGAGCGTTCTCAGCCGGATCATGGGGCTGATCCTCGCCGCGGTCGCGGTCGACAGCGTGCTGTCGGCAGTCGCCCAGTATTTCAAGATCAGCGGCATCGACGCCGGCGGGCTGATGTAGCTCCGCCGGCGGAGCGGCATTCGGCGGCCGTCAGTCCGGCGCGACCTTGAAATCGGCACCTTCCGGCACCGTCTGGCCGCCGTCGACCACGATCGTGGTGCCGGTGATGTAATCGGCGTCGTCGGAGGCGAGGAAGAGGAAGGCATTGGCCACGTCGCGCGGCGTGCCGAGGCGCCCGAGCGGGATCATCCCCTCCATCGACTTGATGAACTCCGGCGGCCGCTCGGCCTTCATCCCATCGGTGAGGATGTTGCCCGGCTCGACCCCGTTGACGGTGATGTTGTACGGCGCGAACTCGACCGACGCCGCCTTGATGAAGCCGTTGATGCCACCCTTCGACGCCGAATAGTGGCCGTGGCCCGGGCTCGACACCTTCGGCCCGGTGATCGAGGAGGTGAAGATCATCCGGCCGGAGCGCTGCTGCTTCATCGGCTTCAGCGCTGCCTGGGCGAGGAGGAAGGTGCCCTTGAGGTTGACCCCCATCACCTTGTCCCACTCCTCGGGCGGGGTGCTCTCGATCATCCGCCAGGGATAGATGCCGGCGTTCTGGACGGCGATGTCGAGCCGGCCGTGCTTGGCCAGCGCCTCCGCGACGATCCAGGCCGCATGCTCGGGCCGGGTGATGTCGGTGGTGACGAAATGCGCCCCCAGTCGCTCCGCCGCGGCGCGCCCGGCATCGACCTCGGTGTCGCCGATGACGACCTTGGCGCCTTCCTCGATGAAGCGCCTGGCGATGCCCTCGCCGATACCACGTGCGCCGCCGACGATGACGGCGACCTTCCCTTCCAGACGTCCGGGCAAGTGAATCTACTCCCTAGAGGTACTTCTTGCGGATGGTGGTCTTGAGCGTATCGAGCAGGACCGCGGCGAGCACAAGCCCACCCTGGATCATCTGGGTGTAGTGCGGCGGCATGCCCATGACGTTGATCGCGGTCTGGATCGAGGAGAGGAGGAGGACGCCGGCGAAGACGCCGGAGAGCCGGCCCTGGCCGCCCCTGAGGCTGACGCCGCCGATGACGACGG
>JAEVZM010000601.1 GCA_023392225.1 Pseudomonadota bacterium | reverse complement strand
CGGTTCTCGTCCTCGAGGCTCTTCAGCCGCCGGGCGTCCGACACTTAAAGGCTGCCATGGCGGCTACGCCAATTCATCCCCACGTGACGAGAACATGCGCCGCAAGGCGCGCTGGGAGCCCGCCGAGCGAGCCACTTGACATGACGACGAGGTCGAAACCAGGCGCAATCGCCGCCGCGATATCGGCGAACAATCCATCGGTCGTCGGTACCACCGCCGCCTCGCGTCCCTGGCGACGGATCGCTGCCGCAAGCGCTTCGCAGTCGAGGACCGGCTCCCCGTAGGGCGAGGGCGGGACGGCGACAATCGTCACGCGGTCGGCGAGGGCCAAGGCTGCGGCGTAGTCGCGCTGGAAGCGTGGGGTCTTGCTGGTAGCCGATCGCGGCTCGAACACTGCCCAAATCCGCCGATCCGGCCGCGCGCTTCGGAGGGCTGCGAGGGAAGCCGCGACCTCCGTCGGGTGATGCGCGAAGTCGTCGATAACGCGGATGCCGGCGTTATCGCACACGACATCTAGCCGCCGCTTCACCCCGGAGAACGCACCTAGGCCACGTACGATCGCGGCATTGTCGATCCCCGCTGCATCCGCGGCGACGGAGGCGAGCGCCGCGTTGCAGATGTTGTGCTCGCCTGGGACGCCGAGCATCGCCGGGCCCAGACGGCGGCCATCCGCGCCCGAGCGAAGTTCGAAGGCACCGGCGACGCCCGCCTCTACATCGACGATACGCCAGTCCCGATCGTGCGCGCGGCCGACCGAGAGAAACCGGCATCGCGCCGCGGCTCGAAGGTCGCTGAGGACGGAATCATCGGCGGTTGTGGCGACGGTCCCGTCGGTGTTCGTCGCCGCCACGAGCCCGACGAACGCTGCCAGCACGGCAGGAAAGTCGGCGAAGACGTCGCCATGATCGAACTCGACGTTTGTGATGGCGGTGATTGCCGGCGCGTAGTGCGAGAATTTCGGCCGGAGATCGAGGTTCGACGACTTGTACTCGTCGCCCTCGATGATGAGGGGCGCATCGACGGAGGGGAGTTTCACGCCCTCGCCGAAGTCCTTTGGAACGCCTCCGATGAACATGCCTGATCCGGTGCCTGCCGCGCGATGAATGGCGGTGAGCATCGACGACGTAGTCGTCTTGCCGTGGGTACCGGCGACAACATGGGCCGGGTGACCCGGCAGAACGAAGCGCGCGAGCGCTGCGGGCAACGAGTAGAGGGGCACTCTTCCCTCCGCTGCTGCGATGAACTCGGCGTTCCGGCGCGAGACGCCGGCCCCGATCACGATGCCGTCCAGCGGTTCCCGCAGATTGTCCGGTGAGTATGGCGCGACCGCGATGCCGCGAGCGGCGAGGACGTCGCTCATCGGAGGATAGACGCCTTCGTCGGAGCCGGAGACGATGTGCCCCAACTCCGCAAGCATGATCGCAAGGCCAGCCATGCCGGTGCCGCAGATGCCGATCAGGTGCAGCCGTTCGGGAGTGACACCTTTCATGCGCCGACTCGAAGCAGGATCGCCGAGGCGTCATCGCAGCGTTTGTAGCGGGGGTAGGTGGTGCCGTCTGGGTCTAGTTCGCGCTCCACCCACCGCAGTTCGTCGCGGAGCGCTACCAGCCCCTCGGAGCCCGCGCGAGAGATCAGGTCCGCTGCGTCGCAACGACCATAATTGTCGACGAGATCCGCAAACCCGTCGGTGCACAGCAGGGCGACGCGCGGCTTGTCGCCGTGGAGGTGGAGAAATGCGAGATGGTCGGCCGCCATCGGCTCGAGCCCAAGGGTCCAGACTGTGCCGCCCGGGAGGTTGTGGCGGGCCCGCCGGGAGCGAAGGTCGTCGAGGGTGGCCGGCTCGCGAATGGTCGCACCGCCCTTGTCGAAGCCACCGGCGCGTGCCATCGCGATCTTTGCGAAGTACTGCTCTCGCGACCGTCTGATGGCGAGGGCGCTCCATCGGATCATCTCGCCGGCCTCGTCGCGAAGGAAGGCAACGCAGTCACCTAGCCCAGAGAGCTCCAGTTCGTCGCCGGCAACCCGGAGGGAGAGAAACGACGCCGTCGGATACCGGTAGCGTTCGATCTCATCGCCGCCACCCAGGAATGCGTCAGCCGCGCGGCGATTGAGCGCGCGGACGGCATCCGCTGTTCCTAAGCCGTCGACCAGGGTCCGTCGCAATTCCGCTGCGGCGTGTTGTGCAAGCCACGCCGCGTCGCTCCCCGGCGGCCGCATCATCGGCGCCCCAAGGCTCGTTGCCCCATCGACGACGAAGGCCGACTGGGCGTTCCAGCCGATTGCATCCTCGTTCTCCCCGCCGGGGTGTCCGGGATCGGTGACCGTATCGAGAATCTCGATGTGCATGGTCATGGCGCACCAGGCCCCGCGTGCGTCGGGGGCGACGCCTGTTCGGGAGGCCGGAGGGGCTGCTGCCCTTCGCGGACGGCGAAGTACTCCGTCACGTCGCGGACGAAGCGGTGGATGTTCCGTGAGAGGGTAGAGGCGCGCATCCGATAAAGCGCAGTGGCAAGGGGCACCGTGCGCGCAGCATGCCTGAGGCCGCGCTCGTCCCAGCCGACACGGAAGCCAAAGCCGAACGTCCGCCGCACGATTGGCTCCAGGTCAAGGGTAGGGTTGGGGATGAGGATGACGGGGCACCCACAGAACATCGCTTCCCCGATCGCCGCCGTGCGTTCCCATGTGACAAGCGCACGGCTGTGCCGATAGAGGTCGGCCAACGTCGGCGGATCGCGGGGCTGGCTCTTCGAGATGACTGTGTAGGGCTCGACCCAGTCCGGCAGCGTCGCGAGGTCCGGCGCATGGCGCACCGAGTAGACGAGGAACCCGGACCGCTCCCGCGCGGCGTTGCGGGCATGGAAGACGGTGCGATCGAGCAGGGGGATCCAGAGTCGCCGGGACGGCAGGCCGGCGGTCTGAAATTCGTCCGCATAGTGAAGCACGTAGTCGTCCGGCCCGAACGGCACCCGCTGCTTGTTCAGCAGATAGCGGACCACGCGCCCGAACCCGTGCGGATTACCGGCCGTGATCTCCGGATAGATCATGATGTCGTTCCGGTTCTTCCGTCGGCGCTTCGCGATGAAGGCGGCGTCCGCATGCGGGGCGAGAAGGGCGTCGGGTGCGCCGGATCCGGTAACGAACGCCCGGTAGCCGAGCCGGTTGAGATGGTGGCATAGTAAGAACAGGCATCGGATGCCCGAGTGCATGTGGCTGTAGTTCGGGGTGTGAATCAGAAACGTGGGCACGGGCGGGACCGCGTCGGATGGCGTATCGCGACATTGTGGTAGCGGGCTCTTCTAATCAAGGCGTTCCAAAGGTCGGAGGACGGACGGGCCGCCCTCTCGGTGCGGGGGCTCTCAGCCGGTCGCGGCCGGGGACAGCGATCTCATGAAGATCGATGAGCTTGCCGTTCCCGAGCCGTTCGTGCGCTTCGTGGAGGCCAAACCCTTCGATGCCATGCGCGTCGCAGAGATCCTCGAGGCCTCAGTCCTTCAGAACCACTGGAGTAATGGCGGCCCGACGGCCGCGCGGCTCGAAGCGATGGTCCATCGCAGACTCGGGATCCAAGAGTCGCAGAGCGTCGTCGTCGCGTCGTCCGCTACCGCGGCGCTGTTCGCGATGGCCGGCGTGATGGCCTTCCGGCTGGGTCGGCCAGTCCGCTGGATCGGGTCGTCCTTCGGCTTCTTCTCCGGCCGTATCGGTCCCCTCGCCGGAAACATTGATTTCGTCGATTGCCGGGTGGACGGATCGCTGGATCTCGAATGCGTCGACCGTCGGCCAGCCGACTCTTGGGACGGGCTTCTGGTGACCAACGTGTTCGGCAGTGCGCCGGATCTTGCAGCCTATCAGGACTACTGTCGCAGCCGGGGCAAGATCCTGCTCGCAGACAACGCCATGGCACTCCTCGGATTTGATCGGTCAGGCCCGGGCGCACCGGACGAGGTCATATCCTTCCACCACACCAAGCCCTGGGGCTTTGGCGAGGGTGGCTGCGCCGTCCTGCCTCGGGCGGACGCCGAGCTGTTCCGCCACCTTCTGAACTTCGGACACCATGCGCCGTCATCCCTGGCGGCCTTTGCCAGCAACGGGAAGATGTCCGATGTCGCTGCGGCTGCCGTGATCGCGAGGCTCGAGGCCGAGGACGAATGGGCGCCGCTCTACCGAGCCCAATGGCAGCGCATCGCGGATATCGGAATTCGGTCAGGGCTGCGCCTTCTCAACAGGCCTGCGCCGGCGGCGGTGCAAGGCTTTGTCGCCCTCCAGGCGCCCGGCTCGATCACGGGGCGGCAGATCGCAGGACGTGGTGTTCCGATGGCGAAGTACTACCCGCCGCTGGCCGAGACGGCGAGGGCGCGCGATCTCTATGATCGAAACGTATGCGTTGCCTGTCATCCGGGGATGGCGCTCGTGTCAGACGCCGCGATCGCAGACGAGATGGCGCGGATCGTGGCTCTGGCAGATCGTCTCCGCGAGACGAGCGCCGCATGACGACCGTCCTGATCACCAGCATCGGCAGCATCTCGGCAACCGGCGTCGCGCTCTGCCTCGCGGCGGTGCGCCACGAGTTGCGCATCGTCGCGACCAACTCGGTCGCCGAGGCGGCGGGCAATTTCCTCGCCGATCGCGCCGTGATCGTTCCGCCAACCGCCTCCGGCGAGGACTGGCTGGCTGCGGTCCAGAGTTTGATCGACGAGGAAAGGCCGCTGCTTGTGATCAACGGGCGCGACGAAGAGGTCGCGCTTCTCGCCCGACTGCGGGAGCGCAATGACCAACCGGGAATCCACTTGCTTGCTCCGTCACCGGGACTGGTGCCGGCGGTGGTGGACAAGTACGAGAGCTATCGTTTCGCCCGTCATCACGACCTTCCCTTCGCCGAAACCGCGTCAAGCGCGGAGGAGGTCGCAGCGCTGATGTCGCTAAAGGGCCTTCCACTCGTCGCCAAGCCGCGTCGCGGGGGATTTTCCTCCCATGGTGTCTGCCTCGTCCGCACGGAGGCGGAGGTTGAGGCAATCCTTGCGACGGCAACCCACGTCTTTCAGGAGATGCTGCCCTGCCCCCTGCTCGATGCAAGCATCGAGTCCTGGCGCGGGATCCGCGGCATTCCCTGGCGGTTCGCAATGCAGAGCGTCGATCACGAAATCGACCTCCTGATCGATGGCGACGTGCTGACCCTGGCGCTCTCGGCGGGTCATGCCGACGGCTCACTCAACCGGGACATCCGCATCGTCGAGGAACCTGGCCAACGCCGCGTCGCCGACGCCTATGGCCGCGTCTTTGCCCGGCTCGGCCATTGCGGTCCGCTCAATCTCCAGGGGCGGCTGCTGCCCGACGGGCGCTACATTCCGTTCGAACTCAATGCTCGATTCACCGGGACCATGCCCGGCAAGGCAGCCCTCGGCTTCAACCTCGTGCGTGCCGCTCTCAGCCATTGGGGGGGCGTCACCTCGGCAATCCCGCTCGCAGCGAATGACGAGCGCGTCGATCGGCTGCCGCTCTTCATAGCCTATGGGCGCAGCGTTGCCGCGGGTCTCGCCGCCACCGGCGAATGGCGGAAAATCGATCGCCCGTAGACAGGCGGGTGGCGTCGACCGGCGAGACGCCCAATGTCGCCAGTGGATCAGGAGAGTCGCTGCATCGCCGACCGAAGGTTGTCGCTGCAGGCAGCGAGCAGGTTTGCGGCCTCGTCCCTTCCAGCACCGCGGGCGAGCAGAACGGCGATCTTTATTCTGCCATCGGCGCCGTCGATGAAGCGCGCGGCTTCCTCCACCGAGCAGGGCGCGATCGCGGCGACTATGCGGATCGCACGTTCCCTAAACTTGATGCGGTCCGGCCGGAGACTGACCATGAGTCCATCATGGACCCGGCCAAGTCGGGTCATGACCAGTGTCGACAGGAGGTTGAGCGCCGCCTTCTGGCTGGTCCCGGCGTTCATCCGCGTGGAGCCGGCTGGCACTTCCCCACCGCTTGCGAGGTAGACTGGATGGTGTGCGTGTTCGCGAAGCGCGCATTCTTCCCGGTTGAAGAGCGCGACGACCAAGGTGCCCCGGGCGAAGGCATGGGCAGCGGCAGCGACGGTGTAAGGGGTCATACCGCTCGCGGCCACCGCCACCATGCAGTCCGCCGGTGACGGTGCGAGATCGTCCATCAACGCTATGGCATAGTCGGGATTGTCCTCGGCGACGATACCGGGTGGGGCCTTGTACCCCGCGACGCGATAGGGGGTCCGATCGGCTGGCCAGCCGAAGGTGGCTGGTACCTCGACCGCTTCAAGCGCAACGAGCTGCCCCGACGTGCCGGCGCCAACAAACATCAGTCGGCCCCCAACCCGAAGCCGTTCTGCCATGTCGGTCGCGGCGTGGGCTAGCGCGGGCAGGACAGCCCGGACCGCCGCAATGGCGCCCGCCTGTCCCTGCCAAAGGGCATCCAGGATCTCAAGGTCGCTCCAACTGTCGAAGCCCTTGAATCGGGCCGAGATCGTTTCCGGATCCAAGGTTCGCATGCTCCGGCTGTCGAGATCGGAGGTATCCTAGAATGCGGAACTCCCGAGGTCACGACGGAACCTTGCGATGTCGACCGCAACCTGTGGTCATGGCGATGGGAGCCGATGGTCCGGCGTCGCGTCGAGGTGGCGATCCCGGTCATGTCCCCGGTGATGGTGTCCCTTCGCGACGACGATCTCCATGCGCCTGCTCGGGGATGCCCCGCTGTCGGGCCGCGTCTCGGGAATGATCATCGCCGGCACGAACCCGGGAGCCACACCCAAGGAGCCGACCCGCTCCGCCCGAAACGCCCGCCGCCACGTGTACAAAAGGCTGGGCGAGATACCGAGCCCGGCGGCACCGCGGACGAACTGCTCCACATCGCCCCGGTTCATGAACCCCGGGTGGTACTGGACCACGAGCATGTCGGCGCCAAACTCGGCAAGCGCCTCGCTGGCCACGGGCAGGATCTCGGAATATCGCCAGTGGACGTTGTCCTGCTTCCAGGCGATTGCGGCGGGCTGGGGAAGGGCGGCGACGTCGGGAACGGCGCCGTCGTTGAAGGCCGTCATGACGAGGTTGGTCGCCCCGTCGGAGGCGAGCGCGGCGACCAGCTTCCGGGTGTACTCGCCGATGCCGCAGCGGAGGCCCATCGTCGGCCGGGGGGCCACGCGGAGCGGCGAAGCCGCCGCTTCGGCATGGACGGCCCGCCGGAAGATGCGGCCGAGGCGGGCCGCGATCGTGCTCCAGTCGAAGTCGCGGGCGACGAGGGCCCGGTT
>JAEVZM010000589.1 GCA_023392225.1 Pseudomonadota bacterium | reverse complement strand
GCGCCACCCTATCCCCCCGTTGACGCGCGAGGCCGTTCGCCCGAAACATCGCTCGGCGACAGCCCGCACCAGGGGATCACGGATGGCGGAAGACAACTCGGCCCGGATGCCGCGCTGGCGGTTCGCGCTCGGCATCGTGAGCTTCTTCCTGGCCTTCGCGCCACACGTGGTGCTGGGCCTCCTGATCGTCACCGGCGCCGGGGCGCAGACGATCGCGACCTTCGCCGCGATCAGCTTCACGCTGAACAAGGTCTTCCTCCTGACCAGCGTCGTCCTGCTCGGCCGGCCCGGCTTCAACCGGCTGAAGCAGCACGCGATCGGGGCGTTCAAGCGCCATGCGATGCCGGACGAGGTCGGCCCAGTGCGCTACAGCATCGGCCTCGTCCTCTTCATCCTGCCGCTGGTCTTCGCCTGGAAGGCCCCCTACGTGACCGAGCTGATGCCGACGATCGGCCGGCATTCCACGACCGCGGCGATGGTCACCGACGTGATGCTCCTCGTCAGCCTGTTCGTCCTCGGCGGCGGCTTCTGGGACAAGCTCCGGGCGCTGTTCGTGCGGAGCGCCACGGTCAGCTTCCCCGACCGCTGAGGCTCCGGTCCGACCGACTTCGGGACGCCCTCCGCCTTCCCCGGATCAAGGCCCTCTGCTAAGCCTTCGGAAACGTCCGAGTGGAGGCCGCCCATGTCATCGTTTCCGAAGCCGATCGCCGACCTCAAGCCGAACACCTACGCGTTCGAGGTCAACCCGCTGATCAAGCCGACCGGCTTCCGCGAATACGATGCCCGCTGGTGGTACGGCGTTCCGAGCTCCAGCCAGGCCCCCGAGCTGAACCTCATGGGCGTCACCGCCCTCGGCATGGCGATCGGCACCTATCTCGGCGAGATCGACGTCCGCAAGGAGATCGTGACCGGCCATGACTACCGGGCCTATTCGAGCGCGATCAAGACCGCGCTGATCGCCGGGCTGATGGCCTCCGGCTGCCGCGTCTACGACATCGGCCTCGCCATGACGCCGATGGCCTATTTCGCCCAGTTCAACCTCGACGTGCCCGCCGTCGCCATGGCCACCGCCTCGCACAACGAGAACGGCTGGACCGGCGTCAAGATGGGCGCCCGGCGGCCGATCACCTTCGGCCCGGACGAGATCAACCGGGTCAAGGACATCGTCTTCCAGAGTGCCTACGACCTCAGCGGCGGCGGCTCCTACGTCTTCGTCGAGGGCTTCGCCGAGCGCTACATCGCCGACCTGACGGCCCGGCCGAAGTTCACGCGGAAGATCCGGGCGGTGGTCGCCTGCGGCAACGGCACCGCCGGCGCCTTCGCCCCCACCGTGCTCGAGCGGCTCGGCGTCGAGGTGATCCCCATGGACACCACGCTCGACTACAACTTCCCCCGCTACAACCCCAACCCCGAGGACAAGGAGATGCTCCATGCCATGGCCAAGACGGTCAAGGAGCATGGCGCCGATGTCGGCCTCGGCTTCGACGGCGATGGCGACCGCTGCGGGGTGATCGACAATACCGGCGACGAGATCTTCGCCGACAAGGTCGGCGTGATGCTCGCCCGCGACCTCTCCGCCCTCCACAAGGGCGCGACCTACCTGGTCGACGTGAAGTCGACCGGGCTCTACGCCACCGACCCGGTGCTCATCGCCAACGAGGTCCATCCCGACTACTGGAAGACCGGCCACTCCTACATCAAGCGCCGGGTGAACGAGCTCAATGCGCTCGCCGGCTTCGAGAAGTCCGGCCACTTCTTCTTCAACGCCCCGATCGGGCGCGGCTATGACGATGGCCTCGTCTCGGCGATCGCGGTCCTCGACATGCTCGACCGCAACCCCGACAAGTCGATGGCCGACCTCAAGAATGCGTTGCCCAAGACCTGGGGCTCGCCGACCATGTCGGCGCACTGCGCCGACGAGACCAAGTACGGCGTCGCCGACGCGGTCCGCGATTACTTCGTCGCCCTCAAGGACAAGGGCGGCACCATCGAGGGCGGGCACGCGATCGCCGACCTCGTCACGGTCAACGGCGTCCGCGTCGTCGCCGACGACGGCAGCTGGGGCCTCGTCCGCGCCTCCTCCAACAAGCCGGAGCTGGTCGTGGTGGTGGAGAGCCCGGTGAGCGAAGCGCGCATGCGCGAGATGTTCAAGGTGGTCGATTCCGCGCTCCGGCAGCACCCGGAAGTCGGCGCCTACAACCAGACGATCTGAACGATGGCCGAAAGACGCACATTCGGCCGGCTGCCCGACGGCGGTACGGTCGAGGAAGTGACGATCGCCGCGGGTGAGCTCACCGTGACGGTCATCACCCTCGGTGCCATCATCCGCGACGTGCGCATGGCCGGCGTCGGCCATCCCCTCGTCCTCGGTTTCGACGACCTCGACAGCTATCTCCGACACTCGCCGTATTTCGGCGCGGTGGTGGGGCGCTGCGCCAACCGGATCGGCAAGGCCCGCTTCGCGCTGGACGGGCGGGAGTATCCCCTCGCCGCCAACGAAGGCGAGACCCAGCTCCATGGCGGCCCGGAGGGTTTCGGCCGCCGCAATTGGACCATCGTCGAGCAGGATGCGGCGAGCGTCACCCTGGCGCTGACCAGTGCAGACGGCGACCAGGGCTATCCCGGCACGGCCGAGGTGACCTGCCGCTACGCGATCGAAGCCCCGGCAACGCTCCGCTTCGAGGCCGAAGCGACATGCGACGCGCCGACGATCCTCAACCTTGCCCAGCACAGCTACTTCAACCTCGACGGCTCGGCCGACATCCTCGCCCACGCCGTGCGCATCGACGCCGATGCCTATACCCCGACCGGGCCCGACCTCGTGCCGACCGGCGAGATCCGCCCGGTCGAGGGCACCGACTACGACCGGCGCGTCCTCGCCCCGATCCGGCGCATGCGCGACGGCAAGCGCGTCCCCTACGACCTCAACTTCGCCGTCGCCGCCGAGCGAAGCCCTGAGCCGCGCCATCAGGTCCGGCTCGAGGCGCCCGGCAACGGCATCGCCCTCGACGTCTGGTCGAGCGAGCCCGGCGTGCAGTTTTACGACGGAAGCTACCTGGATGTGCCGGTGCCGGGGCTCGATGGGCGCCGCTACGGGCCGAATGGCGGCTGCTGCTTCGAGCCGCAGCTCTATCCGGACGCCCCCAACCATCCCGAGTTCCCGAGCGCGGTTCTCCGGCCCGGCGAGACCTACCGCCAGGTGACCCGCTTCGCCTTCTCACGCGCCTGATCTTCCCGCCGCCGCCTGCTTCGGGCAGGATGGCCCCATCCCCACGCAGCCCGACGGTTGGTTCGGCATGTCCATGGTTTCCCGCCTCCTTGCTGTCGCTTCCGTGGCGCTCGTCGCGCTCACCACGGCCGCCTCCGCCGCCTGGCGCGACGAGATCACCGCGCTCCGCGTCGGCGTTCTCGGCGGCGGCGACGCCGCCTACCGGGTCGCCACCCTCGAGCCGTTCCGGGTCTATCTCCAGGACAAGACCGGGCTGCCGGTGGAGATCGTGCCGGCGGCGACCTACGACACGCTGATCAATGCGCAGATCACCGGCGAGATCGACTACGCCATCTACAGCGCCACCGCGTTCGCCACCGCGGTGGTCAAGTGCGACTGCGTCGAGGCCTTCGCCGCGCCGATCGCCGCCGACGGCGCACTCGGCTTCCATGCGGTGCTGGTGGCGCGGGCGGGGGACGGCACGGCCGGGCTGGCCGAGGCGGGCGGCAAGCGGCTGGGGCTCGGCCCCAAGGAATCGGTCTCCGGCAACCTGGTGCCGCGCCATGCGCTGCGGGCGGAAGGGATCGACCCGGACACCTACTTCCTCTCGATCGAGACCTACCCCTCGCCGGAAGACGCGGTGACCGGCCTGCTCCACGGCGAGGTCGACCTCGCCGCTGCCTGGTCGAGCCTGACCGGACGCGAGGCGTCGGGCCACTCCTTCGGCACGTTCACCCAGATGGTGTCGGAAGGAACGCTGTCGATGGACCGCATCCGCGTCGTCTGGCAGTCCTCGCTGATCCCGTTCGGGCCGCACGCCATCCGCTCGAACCTGCCGCCGGAGCTGAAGCGGATCCTGTCCGGCGCCCTCCTGTCGATGGCTGGCGAGGACATCGAGGCGCTTGATGCTGTCGACCGTCTCGGCTTCGGCGGCGGCGGCTTCGCCACGCCGGATGCGAGCCTCTACGCCTCGGTGATCGCCCTGGTGACCCCCGAGGCCAACTGACGCCCGCCCAAAAACGGCGCCATCGTCAACGAATGCTTTCCCGCCATGGTAAAGAAAAGGCGAACGCCACGGGGCCCGCGGCCCGCAAAGCGTTTATTTCCAAGTCAATTCAATATTTGCCGGTCCGGCATGCTTAATGGAAGGTAATCTTCCATCGTAATTAGTGCGAATTTGCATTAACTCGCCCGCAGCAAATTGTCCGTATCTGTGAAGGGGTCGAAGCCGCCACCAAGAAACGCGGCCACCGGAATCCCGTCGAACAGGAGTCGCGGACATGAGAACCCCGTTTTCCCGGCCCAATCGCTCCGGCGCAACGGCCATCGAATACGGGCTGATCGCCTCTCTGATCGGTGTCGCGATCGTCCTCGGTGCCGCCACCCTCGGCGGCAAGATCAACGCCGTGCTCAACAGCGCCTCGGCCCATCCGCCGATGACCAGCGACGTGATCATCGAATCCCGGAACGGCGGCTAGACCGGCCGCATCGCGCGCCGGGATCGGCCCGGCCCGACCAGCACATACCCGGTCCCCCAGCCATCGTTCGGCGGATCGGCGAGCCCACCAGGGC
>JAEVZM010000504.1 GCA_023392225.1 Pseudomonadota bacterium | reverse complement strand
GCGATGACGCCGGCGGCGCCTACGGCGTGATGAGCGGCGGCATCGGCATCTCCGTCCCGCTCGACAATGGCTCCATGGCGCTCGCCCATGTCGCGCGGGCCGGCACCTGGTTCGGCCACGGCCCGCTCTTCACCCGGCAGCCGCGCATCCTCAGCTTCGCCGCGACCGAGCCCTCGCGGACCCTGCACGTCCCCCTCGCCGACCTCGACGCCATCGCGGCAGAGGGACCACTCCATGCCCGCGGCGTCGGCGCGATCGCCGATTTCGGCGCGGTGGTGGCGATCATGGTGAGCCGGGACCTCCTGATCCGGAGCGGCCCGCGGCGGATCGCGGCGACTCTCCTCCGGGTCACCACCGGGAGCGACGGCATCACGCCCGAGGATCCCGACGGCTTCCACCTCACCCAGGCCCAGCTCGGCGAGATGGCCAATGCCTCGCGCTCGTCAACCGGACGCTCACCCGGCTCCACCGGGCGAGGATCGTCACGGTCGGCTATGGCCGGATCGTCATCCGCGACTCCGGGCGCCTCGCCGCCTTCGCGCGCGGCGGCGAGTGAGCCCTGCCCGACGGCGACCCGGCGCGGATCGCCGCCGGCGAACGCCTGCCGGCGCCGTCAGAACTGGATGTTGACGTGCGTCAGGTGGAGGTCCTTGTCGAGCTTGACGACATCGACCTTCGCCGCGCCGCCCTTGCCGTCGGGGTCGAACCAGACGATCCCGGTCTTCTTGTCGTAGCCGAAATTGTCGTCCTCATCCTTGGCCTTGGAGCCATAGCGGAACTGGGACTTCAGCAGCGTCGCCGCATGCTCGCCGACGGCGTAGACGCTCGAATCGAAGTTGAGGAAGTCCTTCTTGACGTTGAAGTCCTTGATCTTGTCGAGCCAGGCGTCGGGCAGCCCGTCGAAGCCGAAGTGATCCTTGCCGCCGCCGCCCCACATGACGTTCTTGCCGAGGCCGCCGAACAGCCAGTCGCCGCCCCCGCCGCCATACATCTTGTCGTTCTGGTTGCCGCCATATAGCGCGTCGTCGCCTGCCTCGCCATTGAGCTTGGAGGTGCCGGGGCCGTAGTAGCTGAGTAGGTCACCGTCCTTGCCGCCATAGATGCGGGCGAAGATGGCGCTGCTGCCGAGCAGGTCGACGCCGCCGTAGCCGTGCATGGTGGTGTAGTCGCCGTACTGGGTGTCGGGATCGTCGTTGCCTTCGAAGTCTGCGGACATTGGCTTTCTCCCCTGTGCCAGAACCGCGGCCGGCAGGCGCTTCGGGGACGGCGGGATCGGGGGGGCCGCAGAGCGGATCATTCCGAACTCACGCCGAACACCAGCACGCCCGAAACAACTCACCGCGATGCCGAGATCATATCGCCATCGCGATTTATTACCACGGCAATTCCGCTGAAGGCGCCACGCTCGGCTTGCCGCCGGCAACCGAGGGTCGACGTCTCGTGCCGCAGGAAGGGATTTTCTCCCACCCGCCATCTCCCTGCGGCAATAATCCCTGAGCCGTTGAGCAATCGGAACACGTTTCCTCGGCGCGGAGCTTTGCGGACACTAGCTTTGGCACCCTCGGGCGGTGGCCTGCCCCGGCCCAATCCTTCGTGGAGCCCCCATCCTTCGTGGAGCCAACACCAATGACGTTCCGTTTCCTCGCCGGCGCCGCGCTGGCGCTTTCGGTCGCGACCGCGATCCCCGCCAAGGCCGAGGGCCCGACCACCATCCTCAACGCCTCCTACGACATCGGCCGCGAGCTCTATGCGGCGATCGATACCGCCTTCGTCTCGGCCTATGCCGACAAGACCGGCGAGACCGTCACCGTCGACCAGTCCCACGGCGGCACCTCGCGCCAGGCGCGCGCCATCCTCGAGGGGCTCGAGGCCGATGTCGTCACCTTCAACCAGGTCACCGACATCCAGGTCCTGCACGACCGCGGCGACCTCGTCTCCGCCGACTGGCAGAGCGAGTTCCCGTACAATTCCTCGCCCTACTACTCGCTGCCGGCCTTCCTCGTCCGCGCCGGCAACCCCAAGGGCATCAAGGACTGGAGCGACCTCGTCCGCGACGACGTCAAGGTCGTGTTCCCCAACCCCAAGACTTCCGGCAACGCCCGCTACACCTACCTCGCCGCCTACGCCTACGCGCTCGCGGAGAACGGCGGCGACCAGGAGAAGGCGCAGGAGTTCATCGGCAAGCTGTTCGACAACGTGCCGGTGTTCGACACCGGCGGCCGTGCCTCGACCACCACCTTCGTCGAGGCCAAGACCGGCGACGTGCTGATCACCTTCGAGGCCGAGGTCCGCGGCATCTCGAAGGAATACGGGCCGGAGAACTTCGAGATCGTCATCCCCTCGATGAGCATCCTCGCCGAGTTCCCGGTGGCGATCGTCGACTCGGTGGTCGACAAGCGCGGCTCGCGCGACCTTGCCAAGGCCTATCTCGACTACCTCTACACCCCCGAGGCCCAGCGGATCATCGCCACCTACGGCAACCGGGTCCGCGACGAGACGGTCGCGGCCGAGTTCAAGGACCAGTTCCCCGAGGTGAAGCTGGTCACCGTCGAGGACGTGTTCGGCGGCTGGGCGAAGATCACCGAGGAGCACTTCGCCGAGGGCGGCATCCTCGACCAGCTCTACGGCGAGCGCTAAGGGTCACGCAAGGAACCGGGGGACGGGGGACGCGCGGCTCCCGGGCGAGC
>JAEVZM010000479.1 GCA_023392225.1 Pseudomonadota bacterium | reverse complement strand
GATCATGGGCGCGCCGAACGTGCTGCGCGGCGGCAGCCACACCGGCAAGGGCATCTCGGCGACCGAGTTCGTGCTGAGCGGCCACTGCACGATCCTCGCCTCGGACTATTTCTACCCGGCGATGCCGGCCGCGGCGCTGAGCCTGTGGCGCACGCACGGGCTCGGCCTCGGCGCGGCGTGGGACCTGGTCTCGGCCAATCCGGCCCGGGCCGTCGGCCTCGACGATCGCGGCATGCTCGCCGTCGGGCGCCGGGCCGACATCGTGGTCCTCGACCTCGGCCCGGCGGACGCCGTGGCCCCGCGCATCGCCGGCCTCTACGTCAAGGGCCGGCCGATCTTCTCCTGACCCCCTCCTGGTCGGCGGGCGCCGATGCGAAGAATTGCGGGCTCGACGCCGGACGCGGGATGTGATTCCTGCGACGCGGTCGCTGGCTCGTCGACGGCGGCCGACTGGCTGGAGGACGGGGGAATGTTGATTGGCCTCGATATCGGGGGCACGAACCTGAAGGCCGTCGCCGTCGATCGCGACGGCACGGTGCGCGCCAGCATGGCGGTCCCAGCCGGTGGCGCGATCCCGCGCGAGGCGCTGCTCGCCATCGTCGCCGACACGGTGACGTCGCTGGCCGGCGGCGACGTCGCCGGCGTCGGCATCGCCGTCGGCGGAACGGTGCCCACCGATGGCATCATGCGGCTCGGCTCGACCAACCTTCCGAACCTCGCCGGGTTGCCGCTGGCCGACACGTTCTCTGCCTTGCTGGGCGTTCCCTGCCGGGCCGATCACGACGGGCGGGCTGCCATGCGCGGCGAGGCCTGGACGGGCGCCGCCCGCGGCGTAGCGAACGCCATGACGCTCACCTTCGGCACGGCGATCGGATCCGGGCTCCTGCTCGATGGACGGATCCATGCCGGGGCCCATCGCGGCGCCGGCGAAATCGGCGTCTGGCGCCTGGCGCCGCCGCCGGCCGCCGGTCCTTGGACGACGCTCGAGGAGCAGGCGGCGCCGGGTGGCGTGGTGTTCCGCGGCCGCGGGCTCGACTACGGTGCGCTGCTCGCCGGGCCGCCGGACGCCCGGCCGCAGGCGGCGGCGGAGGTCTTCGCCCTGGTCGGGCAGGCGATCGCCAATGCCCATCTCCTCCTCGACCTCGACATGGTGGTGCTGGTGGGCGGCGTGACCGCGATCGGCGAGCCGTTCCGGGCGGCGATCGCGGGCGCCTACGAGGCGGCCTGCGCCGAGGAGTTCCGCCATGGCCTGGTCATCCGGCTCGGCGAGCTCGGGCCATTCTGCGGTGCGATCGGCGCGGCAGCGCTCTGGCGCGAAGGAGCAGGTGAATGAAGCTGATCGTTGCGGACGACTACGAGGGGATGAGCCGGGACGCGGCGGCGCTGGTGCTCGATACCCTGGCGGCGAAGCCGGATGCGCTCCTGGTGCTGCCGACGGGTGCGACGCCGCTCGGCCTGTTCCGGGCGGTGGCGACCTCCGGGATCGATGCCGGCCGGGTGCGTTTCGCGACCCTCGACGAGTACTGGGGCATCGCAGCCGACGACCGGCGGCGCCTTCTCTCCTGGCTGCGCCGCGAGCTGTTCGATCCGCTGGGCGTCGGCGATGACCGGATCATCGGCTTCCGCCCCGACGCCGAGCCGGTGGCCGAGGCGGCCCGGGTCGAGGCGGAGATCGCTGCGCTCGGCGGCATCGACCTCGCCGTGGTCGGACTCGGGCCGAACGGCCATCTCGGCTTCAACGAGCCGGGCAGCGCCTTCGACAGCCGCTCGCGGCAGGTGGTGCTGACGCCGGAATCGATCCGCTCCAACGCCGCCTACTGGGGCTCGGAAGCGGACGTGCCGCGCGAGGGACTGACGCTCGGCCTCGGCACGCTCGCCGACGCACGGCGGCTGGCGATGGTGGTCAGCGGGGTCGGCAAGCGCGAGATTCTTGCCCGCGCGCTCGACGGGCCGGTCGGCGAGGCCGTGCCAGCGACGCTGCTCCGGCGCCATCCCGATGCGATCGTCTTCGCCGACCGCGACGCCGCAGGATCGCCCGGCGCCCGCTAGGGAGCGTCGCCCCCGGAGCCTTCGGGCCGATCGTGGTCGATGTGGTCGGCCAGCAGCACGGCGATGGGCCGGGTCTCGGGCAGTGCGGCGAGCACGATCGCCATCACCGAGGTCAGCGGCACGGCGAGGATCGCGCCGGGCAGGCCCCACAGCGCCGTCCACAGCGACAGGGCGACGAGGATCACGAAGGTGCTGAGGTTGAGCTGGCGGGCGAACATCCGCGGCTCGAGGATGTTGCCGACATAGACCTGCGCCGCGGTCAGCATCGCGGCGAGAAGCAGCGTCGTCGGCAGCGAGCCGTACTGCGCCAGCGACAGCGCCACGGGGAAGACGACGCCGACCAGCGACCCGACATAGGGGATGTAGTTGAACAGCGCGATCAGCATTGCCCAGAACAGGGCGAAGTCGATGTCCATCGCCCACAGGATCACGTAGGAGATGATGCCGAGGATGACGTTGATCAGCGTCTTGACCGCCAGATAGTGGCCGATGCGCTGGTTGATGTCGGTGATCATCGCCGCCGTCCGTTCGGCCTGGTCGCCGCGCGGGAAGGCGGCGGCGAGCTTCTCGGGGAAGGAGAAGCGCTCGGCCATCAGGAATCCGGCGTAGATGACGATGATGAAGATCGTCGCGCCGAGGCTGGTGACCGAGCCGAGCAGGCGGGTCAGCAGGGCGGTGACGTCGACCTGGCCGATCGTCGCCTCGCGGATGTCTTCCCAGGTCGGGTGCCGCTCGATGCCGACATAGGCCGCGAGATGGCCGGCAAGCGCCTCGAGATTGGCACGGTAGACCGGCGCGAGCTCGATGAGCTGGTTCACCGTCACGGCGACGACCAGGCCGAGGCCGACGAAGGCGAGGATGAACAGAACCAGCACCAGCGCATGCCGCGGGACCGATCCGACGCGGCGCAGCACCGGCAGCCGCCCGATCGCCTCGGCGGCGGTGGTGAGCACGTAGACCGCGATCACCGCGGCGACCACTGGAATCAGCAGATCCTTGCCGACGACCAGCAGCCATCCCAGAAGGACCACGAGGCCTACGGCCCGGAACAGGTTGGCAAGGCGGGGATCGCCCCCGTCGGGAATGCGGCGGGGGCTGTTCATGACCTGCCGAGCCCTCGCCGCGGCATCGGCTAGCGGGCGCCGGAGAGCCCCGGCTTCCACACGCCGTTGGGCGGTAGCGGCATGTCGGAGGGGCAGTAGTTCGCCGCGTCGACCGCGCTGCCTTCGGAGAGCGCGTTGCGGCAGCCGTAGTTGTAGGCGAGGGGCATCTCGGCGAGGCGCGCGTCCCAGTAGCCCGTGGGCGGGGAGACGCACCCCGCGAGGGCGAGGCCGAGAGCGGCAACGGCGGCGATCCTGGTCACGAGCATTTACGGCCCCGAATACGAAGAGTGGCCCGCACTCTCCGCGTAGCGGCGGGTGCCGTCAAGACGATCGACGGGATTCTTGGCGTGTGGCGGGGGTCACAGCGTAGGCGGTGCGGCTCCTGTATCTGCAATGACACATGAAACCGAACCATGGGCTGGATCGTTACCAGTTCATGAAGGCCGGGTGCCAAGCACAGCGAAGTCGTCGCCGAGCCCGCCCAAGAGGAGTTTAAGGAGTACCAGTCATGATCAGGATGCGCGCCAAGTCGATCATCGCCACGGCCAGTCTGGCCGTCGTTGCGGTATCCGCGGCGACCCTGGCATTGGCCCGTATCCCGTCCGAGATCGAGGATCCCGCGGCGCAGGCCGAGCTTCACGGTGCCGAATCGGGCCTGACCCCGGCGGTGAGCGGGATGAACCTGTTCGCCGAGGGCCATGGTCCGCTCTGCTACAGCAAGGACGACGTGATCGCCTATTTCGATGGCGACCGGAGCCAGATCGGCGGTGAGCTGGTGCGACTGGAGGCCGGCTTCGACCAGGATTTCGCCAACACCTGGCGGAGCGAGACCAGCATGACGCCGGTCGCTGTTTCCGGAGTGTTCGCCCATGTCTTTCCGACCGACAGCGGCCTGACCATGGTCGATGTCGTCGAGATCGGCAACGAGGGCTGCGCGATCAGCCGGACCCTGCTCACCGAGGGCGAGTGGAAGCAGATCCTCGTCCGTGCCGCTGGCGTTTCGGTCTAACGCCGTATTTCGGCCGGTCAGGCCTTGGGTGCGGCCGTCACGGGCAGCGCATCAGCCGGCTTCCGACGGGTTGACGTCGGCTTTGCGGTTCTACCAGCGGTCTCGGTGAATTCCGGCGTGGCGGCTGCCTCGCCGGAATCGCTGCTTTCCGGGCGCCGGCTGGCCGCAGCCTGATCCCCGATCAGATCATAAAGGCGGGCGACGACCGCTTTGAACTCCGCCTCGTCGACGCTCTCGATGTTGAGAAGCTGCTGGCTCTTCAATCCGTGCAGGGCGAGGAAGACGATCAGCGCCAGGGTTGGATCGCCGGCATTGGCCTTCATCCTGTCGAGCAGCGAGCGGTCGAAGCGTCTTACCGGGGCGAGAAAGTCCGGATCTTCGCCGAGGGCCGCGAGCAGTCCCGATGGTGGAGGCTGGTGGCAGAGGTGCTCACCCACCAGAATGTCCAGATACGCACGGAGCAGGCTGTTGGGGGCACCGGCGCTGCGCGCCTCACGTTCGCGGAGCGAGCGATCGAAAGTCGCGAGGAATTGCTCGACCAGGGCCTGCAAGAGCTTGGCTTTCGTGGGGAAATGGTAAAGAAGTCCGCCCTTTGATACGCCAGCCCGCGCGGCGACTGCATCGAGCGAGAGATTGCCGGGGCCGCAGACGCGTGCCAGCTCCTCGGCAGCTTCGAGAATCTTGTCGCGCGCCCGCTTGCGCGGACGAGACTCTGGAACTGGGACGCGAGCAACGCTTGACATGACCGTCCGGACGGTACAGTAATTTCACAAAACATCAAGGGGGGACTGGCAGCGGGTGCGGCGCGGGCGCCGTCTCGTAGCGTTATCGTTTTCTGTGGCCCGCTGGAAGCCTGTCTATGGTCAAACGGATCGTCATCGCCCTGATTGTCATCCTCGTCGCGGCGATCTGCGGCGGGTTGGTCTGGTTCAACTTCTTCCGTGACCAGATGATCACCCAGTTCTTCGCCAACATGCCGGTGGCCGCGGCCACGGTGTCCACCGTAACGGTAGAGCCGGCCGAGTGGACCCCGTCCATCGACACCATCGGCACTGTCAACGCCGCCCAGGGCGTGGACCTCACGGTGCAGACCAGCGGCATCGTGGAGAAGGTACTCTTCACCGCCAACCAGCGCGTCCAGCAGGGCGCGCCGCTGCTCGAGCTCGACGACGCGATCGAGGCGGCCGACCTCGAGGCGGCAAAGACCCAGGCGGCGCTCGACCAGCAGTCGCTGCAGCGTGCGATCGAGCTGAACGACAAGGGGGTCGGCACCACCGCCAATCTCGACGCCGCCCGGGCCGCCGCCTCGGCGTCGGCCGCTCAGGTAGACAAGCTCGAGGCGCTCCTTCGCCAGAAGACCCTCCGTGCCCCGTTCACCGGCACCATCGGCATTCCCCGCATCGACCTTGGCCAGTATCTGACCCCCGGCACGATCGTCGCGACGCTCCAGGACATCGACACGCTTCGCGCCGACTTTTCGATCCCCGAGCAGCGCCTCGACGATCTCAGGATCGGGCAGGTGGTGCGGTTCGGCGTGACCTCCGACAACCTTCCGTTCGACGGGCAGATCACCGGCATCGATCCCAAGGTCGACGCCTCGAGCCGGCTCGTCGCGGTGCGCGCGCTGATCGACAATCCGAACGGCAAGCTGACGCCCGGCCAGTTCGTCCAGGTGCAGGTCGAGCTGCCGGTCGAGCAGGGGGTGATCACCATTCCCCAGACCGCGCTCGTCACGAGCCTCTACGGCGACTACGTCTACGTCGTCCGTCCGGCCGAGCCGGCCGCCACGGAGCCGGCCGCGACGGAGCCGGCCGCGGCCGAGGGTGAGGCGGCGGCAGCCCCCGCGCCGGCCGAAGCCGCTCCCACGGATGCGCCGAAGCTCGTGGTCAAGCAGGTCTTCGTCAAAGTCGGCCGTCGTGCCGAGGGTCGGGTCGAGATCCGGGAGGGGCTCGCGTCGGGCGACCAGGTCGTCACGGCAGGCCAGAACCGGCTGTTCAACGGCATGCCGGTGACGATCGACAACACCATCGACCCCTCCGCGCCGCGGACCCAGACGCAGGCGTCCGCCGAATGATCTCGAAAACCTTCATCCAGCGCCCGGTCCTCTCGACCGTCTTCGCCTTCCTGATCCTGCTGCTCGGCTTCCAGGGGCTGTCCGGGCTCAGCATCCGCGAGTATCCGGAGGTCGAGGAGACGGTGATCACCGTCACCACGGTCTATCCCGGGGCGAGCGCCGACCTCATCCAGGGCTTCATCACGGCGCCGATCTCGGCGGCGGTGTCGACCACCGAGAACGTCAACTACGTCACCTCGCAGAGCCGCCCGTCGACCAGCATCGTCACCGTCAACATGCGCCTCGGCTCCAATCCGGACGCGGCGCTGACCGAGGTGCTGTCGAAGGTCCAGCAGGTGCGCAGCCAGCTTCCGTCCGACGCCAAGGACCCGACCATCGTCAAGGGCACCGGCTTCCAGTTCGCGCTGATGTACCTCGCCGTCCAGAACCCGAACATGACGGCGGAGCAGGTCACCGAGTACATCGACCGCGTCATCCGTCCGCGCATGTCGACGATTCCGGGCGTCGCGCAGGCCCAGGTGATCGGCGGCGCCGAGTACTCCATGCGGATCTGGATCGACCCGGTGAAGCTGGCGGCGCGCGGGCTCACCGCAGCCGAGGTTCTCGCCGGCGTCAACTCGGCGAACTTCCTCTCGGCCGCCGGCAAGACGCAGAACGAATATGTCGCCTATTCGGTTTCGATGGAATCGACGCTGCAGACCCCGGAAGCCTTCGCTCAGCTACCCCTGAAGGCGGTGGGCGACGAAGTGGTCCGGCTCGGCGACGTCGCGACCGTCGAGCTCGCCGCGGCGAACGACGACACGGTGGTGACGTTCAACGGCACGCCGGGCACCTTCATCGGCGTGTTCCCGACGCCGGCGGCGAACCCGCTCGACGTCGCCTCGGCGGTCATTGCCGAGCTCCCGGCGATCCAGGCGAGCCTGCCGGAGGGCATGGTGATCACGCTGATGTACGATTCGACAGAATCGATCACGGCGTCCATCGAGGAGGTGTTCTCGACCATCGCCGAGGCGGTCATCATCGTCGTCCTCGTCATCCTCCTGTTCCTCGGCTCGTTCCGCTCGGTGGTGATGCCGGTGGTGACGATCCCGCTGTCGCTGATCGGCGTCTGCTTCTTCCTGTTCCTGCTCGGCTACTCGATCAACCTCCTCACCCTCCTCGCCATGGTGCTGGCGATCGGCCTCGTGGTCGACGACGCGATCGTCGTGGTGGAGAACATCCACCGCCACATCGAGGAGGGCATGACGCCGATGCAGGCCGCGTTCCGCGGCATGCAGGAGATCTCCGGCCCGGTGGTGGCGATGACCATCACGCTCGCGGCGGTGTTCGCCCCGCTCGCCTTCACCGGCGGTCTCACCGGTGCGCTCTTCCGCGAGTTCGCCATGACGCTCGCCGGCGCGGTCGTGATCTCGGGCATCGTCGCGCTGACCGTCACGCCTATGATGGCGGCGCGGCTTCTCAAGGGTGGTCACCAGGGACGCTTCGCGAGCTTCGTCGACCGCGCCTTCGAGCGGATCGCCAACCGCTACGAGAAGATGGTGCGGGGCTCGCTGCGGTTTCGTCCGCTGACGCTGCTGATGGTCATCTCGTTCACCGCGCTCACCGTGTTCCTGTTCACCAAGACGCAGTCGGAGCTGGCGCCCGAGGAGGACTCGGGGGCGCTTTTCGCCATCATCAACGCGCCGTCCTACGCGACGAGCGACTACACCAAGACTTATGTCGACCAGATCCGCGAGGTCACCAAGGACCTGCCGGAGCTCGCCACCGATTTCTCCATTGTCGCCATCGGCGGCGAGACCAAGCAGGCCTTCGCGATCTGGGTGCTGAAGGACTGGGCGGACCGGTCGCGCTCGCAGAGCGAGATCCAGCAGGATCTCCAGGCGCGCCTCTCCAAGGTCGCCGGCGTGCAGGCCTTCGTGTTCGCGCCGTCGACCCTGCCGGGAACCGGCGGCGGTCTGCCGATCTCCATGGTGCTGCAGACCACGGGCGACCCGAGCCAGGTCTATGAGGTGGCCGAGCAGGTCCGCCAGAAGGCCCAGGCCTCGGGCAAGTTCATCATCGTCCAGAACTCGCTCGCCTTCGACGCGCAGGAGGTCCGGATCACGGTCGACCGCGACCGCGCCGCCGCGCTCAACCTGCCGGTCCGCGATCTCGGCACGACGCTGGCGCTTCTCGTCGGGGGCGGCTCGATCGCCCAGTTCGACCGCGATTCGAACAGCTACGACATCATCATGCAGGTGCCGAAGAAGTTCCGGCAGAATCCCGAGCAGCTCGGCAACTTCTTCATCCGCAGCGTCACCGGCGAGATGGTGCCGCTGTCGGCCGTGGTCTCGGTGTCGACCGGGGTGGCGCCGGTGGCGATCGAGCAGTTCAACCAGCTCAATTCGGCGACCATCTCGGCGCTGCCGCTGCCCGGCGTCAGCACCGGCGATGGCCTCGCGACGCTCCAGGAGATCGCCCGGCCACTGCTGCCGGACGGCTTCTTCATCGACTATTCCGGCCAGTCGCGGCTCGAGATCGAGGAAGGCAACACCATCGCCATCGCCTTCGGGCTCGCCATCATCGTCATCTACCTGGTGCTGGCGGCGCAGTTCGAGAGTTTCCGCGACCCGCTGATCATCATGATGTCGGTGCCGCTGTCGATCTTCGGCGCGATGGTGCCGCTCAACATGGGTCTGGGCACGCTCAACATCTACACCCAGGTCGGCCTGATCACGCTGATCGGCCTCATCACCAAGCACGGCATCCTCTTGGTCGAGTTCGCCAACCAGCAGCGCGAGGAGCACGGGCTCAACCGGTTCGACGCGATCGTCGCCTCGGCCAAGGTCCGGCTCCGGCCGATCCTGATGACCACCGCGGCAATGTCACTCGGCGTCGTGCCGCTGATCATCGCCGCCGGTGCGGGCGCGGCGGCGCGTTACTCGATGGGCCTCGTGATCTTCACCGGTATTCTCGTCGGTACCGCCTTCACGCTGTTCGTGGTGCCGATGTTCTACACCTACAT
>JAEVZM010000441.1 GCA_023392225.1 Pseudomonadota bacterium | reverse complement strand
GCCGGCGATGGTGCTCCACGCGCCCGGCTTTTCGTTCTCCGACGTCGCGGCGACGGGCGTCTCCCACATCAACCTCGAGTCCGGCCGCGACCGCGGCGCGCGGCGCGGCGCCGAGGTCCACCCGCTTCGTTTCCGCGGCAATCTCTATGTCGAGGGCCTGCCGGCCTGGTCGGAGCTCGACCTCGTCGGCGCTCGGCTCACCATCGGCGGCGTCACCTTCCCTGGCGAGAAGCGGATCGTGCGCTGCGCCGCCACCAACGTGAACCCCGACACCGCCGCGCGCGACCTGACCATCCCGCCGTCCCTCCACCAGCTCTACGGCCACAGCGACTGCGGCCTCTATCTCCGCGTCGTCGACGGCGGGGCGATGCGGATCGGCGACACGGTGACGATCACCGCCTGAGGCGGCGTCTCAGTCTTCCCGTCGGCGCCGCAGCAGGCCGACCAGCGCCAGCGCCGCGCCGAGGATGCCGATGGCGTTGAGGCCCACGGCCATGATCATCGCGCCATCCGAAGCCCATGTCCCGCCGTCGGCGCTGAGCTCGCCGAACGCGGCCCGGCCGGCGACACCGAGCACCAGCACCGAGGCGGCGCCATAGGCCGGCGCCGAGCGCTTGGCCGTCACCATCAGCGCCACGATCAGGCCGATCGCGACCAGCGCCGTGGTCATCGAGGCATCCGGGCCGATCGGCGCCTGATGATGGGCAATGAGGCTGAGGCCGCGAAAATTCCACGCGGCGAACAGGATGCCCCACAGCACCTGGAGGAGAAGCGGGCCGGTGCCGAGCGGCCCGGTGCGGATATCGGTGGCGGGATCGGGCAGGTTCGTCATGTCATCTCCGGGCGCGGCCCCCGCGACGCTGCCTCGGCCGAATGCGCCATGGGTCGCCCGTCAGGTAGGAAGGTTTCGGGGATTCTGCACGTCGATTCTTCCGCGCGGCGAACGGGCGTCAGAACCGGCGCGCATGGCCGCCGGCGTCGGCCTCGTCCGCCGGGTCCGTGCCGACGGTCCTCTTGACCACCCAGCCGAGGCTGAGGCCCTGCACCGGGCGCGCCGCCACCGCCGGCAGGGAGAGCGCGAGGGCGATCGAGATGCCGCCGCGCACGCCGCCCCAGGTGAGGACCGGGATGGTGCCGCGGGCGAAGGGCTTCCATCGCCCCAGAATCGCGACCGGCACCGCCACCGAGATCAGGCGGGCGACCAGCACGACCGGGATCGCGACCAGCCCCAGCCAGGCGAAATGCGGATCGAAATGGAGGATGAGGACCTCGAGGCCGATGAGCAGGAAGAGGATGGAGTTGAGGATGTCGTCGACGAGGGTCCAGAAGCCGAAGACGAAGCGCTTGGTGGTGTCGCTCATGGCGTACCAGGCGCCCTGGTTGCCGATGACCAGCCCGGCGACGACGACCGCGATCGGGCCGCTGGTATGGAGGTGGCTGGCGAGCGCGTAGGTGCCCATCACCAGGGCGAGCGTGATCAGCACCTCGTTCGAATAGTCGTCGATCGAGCGGAGGGCGTAGTAGGCGATCAGCCCGGCGCCGAGGCCGAGGATCGCGCCGCCGCCGGCCTCGAGCGCGATCAGCTCCACGACGCTGCCGACGCCCGAGTCGCCGTTGCCGAGCGCCGCCCCGAGGGTGAGCCCGAAGATGACGACCGCGACGCCGTCGTTGAACAGCGCTTCCGCCGGCATGTCGATCTTCAGCGAGCGCGGCATGGTGACGGTCTTGAGGAGCGACAGCACCGCGACCGGGTCGGTCGGCGCGATCAGCGCCCCGAAGACCAGCGCCCAGGCGAAGTCGAGCGGGATCCCGAGGAGGGAAGCTGCCCACCAGATACCCGTCGCGATGATGATGGTGGAGATCGCCACGCTCACCGTGGCGAGGATGGCCACGACCAACGCGCGGTCGCGCAGCTTGAGAAGGTCGATATGGAGGGCGCCGGCAAACAGGAGGAAGGCGAGCATGCCGTTCATGACGGCGTCGTAGAAGTCGATCTGCGAGAGCGTCTCGAGGAGCGTCTGGTGGATCGCGATGCCGGGAAACGCGAAGTCGAGGCCGATCAGCACCAGCGACGCCGAGAGGCCCATCACCAGGAGGCCTATGCCGGAGGGCAGCTTGAGGACGCGCTGATTGAGCCAGGCGAAGGTGGCGGTGACCGTCAGGAGGACCGCGAGCAGCTCGAACAGGGACAGCATGCCGACACCTCTCGATGCGGAGACGGCGACGGTGCTCGCCCTCCCGCAGTCTACGCGGCTTCGGAGCCCGCCCGTCGTTCCCGGTACCGATGACGACGCCGGCCGGCGTCCTCGCCCCTACATCGCGAGGATCGGCACGGTCCCGGCGGCGATGAACCAGGGATTGCGGAAGGCGGCGACGCCGTCCTCGCCGTTCGGCCCGTAGGGCAGCACCCCGCCCTCGGCGGATTCGCACGCGCCACCGGCGGCGCGCAGCACCGCATCGCCCGCCGCGGTGTCCCACTGCATGGTGGTGCCCATGCGCGGGTAGAGGTCGGCCTTGCCGGCCGCCACCAGGCAGAATTTCAGCGACGAGCCGGCCGAGACGAGGTCGCCGACGGCGTACTTGGCGATGTAGGTGTCGGTCTCCGGCGTCCGGTGCGACTTCGAGGCGACCACGTCGATCTTCTCGGGCGCGCGCCGCACCGCGATCGGCCTCCGCGCAGCGAGGTCGGAGGCGGGCGCCATCCAGGCGCCTTCCCCAGCAAGCCCGACATAGATCGTGTCGGCGGCGGGGGCGAGCACGATGCCCATCGCCGGCTTGCCGTCGCGGATGAGCGCGATGTTCACGGTGAAGTCGTCGCCGCCCTTGATGAACTCCTTGGTCCCGTCGAGCGGGTCGACCAGGAAGAAGGCGCCGTCGACGCGCGGCAGCCGGCCCGCGGCCACCGCCTCCTCGGCCACCACCGGCACGCCGGGCGCGACCCTGGCGAGCGCGGCGAGGATGATCGCCTCGGCGGCGTTGTCGGCCTCGGTGACGGGCGAGGAGTCCGCCTTCTCTGTGACCGCGACCTGACCGGCGCGGACCTTGAGGATCGCCTCGCCGGCCGCGATCGCGACGGGGACGAGGGCTTCGGCGAGTTCTTTGTCGGAGAGCTGGGTCATGGCCGCCGTCTCTAAAGGAAACGCCGGGAGGGGCAAGACCAAATCGCCTCTGGCCGCTCGCCGCGGCGCTCGGGACTGCGCAGATTCAAGACATGCTGAAAATGCGTACAACCTGCCGAGTTTATTCCCTCCGGGACAATCCGGACTGCGGAAGCTGGTAAAGTATTAGCAAGCTCGAATATGGGCCCGGGGAGGCGATCTCCAGATCACCCTCCAGACCAGGTGGCCACAATGCCATCCGGGGGTCCGAAACGGGCGCAGTCAGGAGCGCTCCGGCGGACTTTCTTGGCTGGAAATGCCGGCGATACCGATCCGGCCGTCGCCGGCTCGACTCCAGTCGGGGCGCTTCGCTTGCGAAGCGTCCCTTTTCCCTCTCTCCCCACGGCCACGGCAAGGCGCGTGGCGGGCGAAATCAGCCCGGCTTCTCCCACGCCATGACGACGAACCACGGCACCCGGCAGAAGGCCGCGCTCGCTTCGGGATCGGCGCCGACCGGCAGTGGCTCCTCGAAGGCGCGGAGCGCCAGCCCCGCGTCGAGGAAGGCGCTCATATAGGCGCTCAGCGGCCGGTGCCAGTTGACGATCTCGACGCCGGCGAATTCGACTCGCTCGCCCCGCTCCTCCATGTAGCGATCGACCGGAAACGACACCCGCCGCCCCTCCGCGTCGCGGATCCAGCCCGCCGCCGGGCCGGCGGTGTAGACGCTCGACATGCTGGCGACGAGCAGCGTGCCGCCCGGCCGGAGCACGCGCGCCATCTCGGCGATGGCCTCGCGGAAGGGCTCGATGTCGATCAGGGAGAGATAGCTGACCACGAGATCGAACCGGGCATCGTCGAAGGGCAGCGCCTCGGCCCGGCCCTCGACGTAGTCGCCGTCCGGGTCGCGTGCCCTCGCCTCGGCGATCAGGCGGGCGGTCGGGTCGATGCCGGTCGCCGCGATCCCCCGCGCCCGGAGCATCCGGCAGAAGCGTCCCTCGCCGCAGCCGACGTCGAGCGCCGTACCGAAGCCCCGGCCCTCGATACGGGCCAGCATGGCCGGATCGAGCACATGGATGCGACCCCAGTCGCCGTCCGTGCCCATCTTGCGGATCCACGCCTCCGCCGAGTCATCCCAGTCGCTCATCGGGGCCCGGTAGCCGATCCGCCGATGGCCCGCAACCGGGCCTCCCCGAAAACGAGGCCAACCCCCCCGCGGCG
>JAEVZM010000355.1 GCA_023392225.1 Pseudomonadota bacterium | reverse complement strand
CCACCGCGCCATGGGCGTCGCCGAACTCCTGCTCGATCAGCGTCTGGCCGGCGCTCGCCTCGGTGAAGTGGGCGACCGGCTGCGCCGGCGTCGGCGGCGCGACGTCGGGCAGGGGCCCGCGTTCCTCGGTCGGGTCGGCGGGGTGCACATAGGGGTATTGGGACGGCGGCACATAGGGGAGCGCGCCGAGCGGCAGGCGGAAGCCCACCGGGCTGTCGCCGGGCACCAGGAACAGCCGGCCGCGACGGAGCTTCCAGGCCTCGGAGCGCCAGCGGCTCTCGCTCGATCGCGCCTGCCAGCGCTGGATCGGCAGGACATAGCCGGAGGGCTCGGTGAGGCCGCGCTCGAAGACGCGGGCGAGCCGGGCGCGCTCCTCCGGGTCCTTGAGCTTGGAGTTCTCGGGCGTGACGTTGTCGGGGAGGTTACCCTCCTTCAGCAGCCACTCGGCCGGGTCCTCGTAGGCCGGCACCACGAAGTCGGGCTCGACCGTGAGCTCGTCGGCGATGCCGCGCAGCAGCGCCGCGGCATCCTCGGCGCCGGCCTCGGTGTCGGCGCCCTCGGCGGCGACCAGCGCCGGGTCCTGCCAGATCGGCTTGCCGTCGCGCCGCCAGTAGAGCGAGAAGGTCCAGCGCGGCAGGCTCTCGCCGGGGTACCACTTGCCCTGGCCGTAGTGGAGGAAGCCGCCGGGGGCGAAGCGCTCGCGGAGCCGCCGGATCAGCTCGTCCGCCAGCGCCCGCTTCTCGGGGCCGACCGCGTCGGTGTTCCACTCCGGCGCCTCGAAGTCGTCGATCGAGACGAAGGTCGGCTCGCCGCCCATGGTGAGGCGGACGTCGCCCGCCTTCAGCGTCTCGTCGACCTTCCGTCCGAGCGCGTCGAGCGCCGCCCAGGCCTCGTCGGAGAACGGCTTGGTGATGCGCGGATGCTCGGCGACCCGGTCGACCTTCATGTGGAAGGCGAAGTCGACCTCGGCATAGCTGGCGAGCCCCGAGATCGGCGCGGCGTTGCGGTAGTGCGGCGTCGCGGCGAGCGGGATGTGGCTCTCGCCGGTGAGCAGGCCCGAGGTCGGGTCGAGGCCAATCCAGCCGGCACCGGGGAGGTAGGCCTCGCACCAGGCGTGCAGGTCGGTGAAGTCGTGGTCGGTGCCGGGCGGCCCGTCGAGGGCGACGATGTCGGGCTTGAGCTGGATCAGGTAGCCCGAGACGAACCGGGCGGCGATGCCGAGATGGCGGAGCGCCTGGACCAGCAGCCAGCTCGAATCACGGCACGAGCCGGTGCCGCGGGCGAAGGTCTCCTCCGGCGTCTGGACACCGGCTTCCATGCGGATGACGTAGCCGACATGGCGGGCGACCCGGGCATTGAGGTCGACGATGAAATCGACCGTGCGCTTCCGCTCGCGCGGCACGTCGTCGAGGAAGGCCTGGAGCAGCGGGCCGGCCGGCTCGGTGCGGAGGTAGATCGCGAGGTCCTCGGCGATGTCCTCGGGGTAGCCGAACGGCCAGTGCTCGGCGCTCTCCTCCACGAAGAAGTCGAACGGGTTGTAGACCGCCATGTCGGCGACGAGGTCGACCTCGATCTTCAGCTCGCGGACCGGGTCGGGAAAGACGTAGCGCGCCAGCCAGTTACCGTAGGGGTCCTGCTGGTGGTTCACGAAATGGTTGGCCGGCGAGACCTTCAGCGAATGCGAAATGACGCGCGTGCGGCTGTGCGGCGCGGGCCGGAGGCGAATGACCTGCGGCCCGAGCGTGACCGGGCGGTCGTAGCGGTAGTGCGTGAGGTGGTGGATACCGGCCTTGATCGACATGCGGCGAGACTTGAGGACCCCCAGAGGATGTCCTTGCACCGTTCCACAAAACGCTGCAGCGCACCATCAGATTGTGCCAACAGGCCGAGCAGGCCCCGCACCCCGGGGTGCGGGTTCATGAAGGCGCCTGAATCTTCACTCGCCATGCGGTCGGGCCGCTCGGGTCACGGCCGGAGAGCCCGGCGGGTGGATCGCTCGGCCTCGTCGATGATCGCCGGGATTCGCGCCGGGGGTGGGGTCGAGATCAGCTGCAGGGCAATTCCGCGGAGGAGGCCGACCAGGGCCACGGCCATCGCCTCCGGGTCGGCGTCGCGTCGCACCGAACCGTCGCGGATGCCGTCGCGGACCCTGTCGGCGAGAAGCCGACGGAAGCTGGCGTCATGGTCCGCGTAGAGCGGCATCAGGACGGGATCGGCGGCAATCGCCTCGCCCCACATCTGCAGGAACGCGCGCGCGGACGGACTGCGGCTGGTGATGTTGGCGAGGTAGGCGCGAACCGTCTCCGCCAGCCAGTCCGCGGCGCTGTCCCCAGGCTTCGGGAGGGGGAAGGTCCGGGCATCGCGGATCACCGCGCGGAGCAGGTTCTCGCGGCTGCCGAAGTGATGGGAGACGATGCCCCGGCTGTAGCCTGCGGCCCCGCCGACCTTGGCGAGGGTGAGCGCGCGCGACCCATGCTCGGCGATCAGGGCGGTCGCGGCGGCCAAAACCCTCCGTTCGGTCTCTTCGCGACGCTCTTTCTGCGTGCGGCGGGGGGGAAGCGGGTCGGCCATCGGGGACTGCTCGGACATCGGGTCGCCAGCATAGGTTCTGCGCGCAATGCCTGTCGACGGCGGACGCGACGAGCGAATTGCCCGGGAGGACGCGATCTGCTAATAAACTTGCGTGTTAATCAACAAGTATCTTGGAGACAGCTCCGATGTCGCGCACGCCCCTCGTCCTCGTTCACGGCAACCCCGAGTCCGCGGCGATCTGGGGACCCCTCGTCGGGGCGCTCGACCGGGCCGATGCGATCACCCTCTCCCCGCCTGGATTCGGCGTCCCCGCGCCGGGCGGCTTCGATGGCTCGGTGACGGCCTACCGCGACTGGCTGGCGTCCCAACTCGAGCTGTTCCGCGCCCCGGTCGACCTCGTGGGTCACGATTGGGGCGGCATCCACGTCGCGGCGGTGGCCATGAGCCGCCCGGACCTGATCCGCAGCTGGGCCTCCGATGCCCTCGGCGTGTTCGCGCCCGACTACCTCTGGCATGCGCGGGCGCAGGTGTGGCAGCAGGAGGGACCGGGCGAGGCGTCGGTTGAGGAGCTGTGGGGCGGCGATCTCCAGCAGCGGCTTGCGGTGACCTCGGCCCTCGGCATGACCGGGCGCATGGCGGAGCGGGTCGCGGCCGGCATGGACCCCGAGATGGGGCGCGCCGTCCTCAGGCTGCTCCGCTCGGCACGGCAGCCGGCGATGATCGAGGCGGGGCGGCTCCTGCCGCGCGCCGCGCAGCGTCCGGGTCTCGCCCTCATCGCGCTCGACGACTTCGGGCGGGCCAGCGGGACGCTCGAGCAGCACGCGTGGGCCGCGCGCCAGGCGGGGGCCAGGATCGCGGAGCTCGAGGGCGTAGGCCACTGGTGGCCGGAGGAGACGCCGGCGCCGGTCGCCGAGGCCCTGACGCGCTTCTGGGCGGAGCTGCCGGAGACTGCATCTGCCAGCGCCCAGGCGCCGACGCCCTAGAAAGCCGCCTCCGCCTCGGCCGCCGGCCAGCTCTCGGGGCCGTCCTCGCCGACCTGCTCGAGGATGTTGGCGAGGGTGATGCCAAGGTGGCTGCGCATCGCCTCGACAGCTTCCTCGACGTCGCGCGCGATCAGGGCGTCGAGGATGCGGGCATGCTGCTCGAGCGTCAGCGCGCCCTGGCCCGGCCGCGGCAGGACCAGGAGGCGCCCGCGGTCCATGTGGGCCTTGGAGATGTCGACCGCGCGCCACAGCATCCGCATCTGGTTGATCTCGGCGATGTAGCGATGGAACTCGTCGTCGGCGTCGATGGCGTCGGCGAACTGGTTGCCGGCGAGGTTCTCCTCGTGGCGGCGCATGATCTCGGTGAGGTTGGCGGCGTGCCGGGCATCCATCCGGGGCACCGCCCGGGCCACGCTCTCGAGCTCCAGCGCGGCGCGGATCACGAACGCCTCCTCGATCGCCTGGAGGCTGATGTCGGTGACGAAGGTCCCGCTCTGGGCGTAGACGTCGATCAGCCCCTCGTCGCTGAGACGCTTCACCGCCTCGCGCACCGGGGTCCGCGACACCCCCAGGCGCTTGGCGATCAGCGGCTCGCTGACCACGTCGCCCGGCCGCAGCCGACCGGTGACGATCAGCCGCCGGACGATGGCGTAGATCTGGCCCCGGAGCGGCGCGCGCCGGTCCAGCAACTCACCCCGCAACTCCGTGAGAACGCCTGGCTCTTCCGTCATCCCCTGCTCCGAACCGCGCTTCGGCCCTGCCAAGATAAACCATTGATGGGCAACGCGGAACAAGCACTACCGAGAGGACATGCCGGGCGCCGGAGACCCCGGTCTTGGAACATGACCAATCTGGCTTGAACATCTGTTATATTAGTGTAACGTGAACGCCAGGTCCAGATCACCCCGGGAGGAATGAAGGGGTGAGGGGCCTCAAATGAACATGTCGCGGCAGCCCTCGTTCCAGCGGCCGTCGACCATGTCGGGTTCTCAGCGGGGCGGTTCTCCGTCCCGCGACTTATCCAGGGAGGTATGGCCACCATGAACACCGCAGAAGCACTGGCGGTCCTCGGCGTCGACGCCGACGGACTTGCCGAGGAGCATCGGCGCAGCCTCGACGAGAAGGGGTACTTCGTCGCCGAGGGCTTCTTCAGCAAGGAAGTGACCGACGAGATGCGGGCCGAGTTCGACCGGCTGCGCGAGATCGAGGGCGACTTCGGCGGCCACGAGGTCCACATCGAGCCCGGTGCGCCGCGGCTGGCGAACCTCTTCAACAAGTCGCCGTCCTTCGACCGCTGCCTCACCTGCGCGCCGACGCTGGCCGCCGCCCACTACCTGCTCGGCGAGATCCGCACCTATTCGCTGAACGGCCGCAACCCGCTGAGGGGCCAGGGCCAGCAGCCGCTCCACTCCGACGTGCCGCGCACCCGCGAGAACGACTGGCGCATGGTCAACTCGATGATCATGCTCGACGACATGACCGAGGACAACGGCGCCACCCGGGTCGTTCCCGGCTCGCACAAGTGGGTGTCGCTCAACGTCCCGGACGTGAACATGGCCGAGGTCAAGGCCATCGAGGTCACCGCCGAGGACCGCAAGATCATGCCGGCCGATCCGGCGGCGCCCTATCCGGGCGAGGTCCTGCTCACCGGCAAGGCCGGCTCGGTCGCGGTCATCAACGGCCACACCTGGCACGGCGGCACCGCCAACACGAGCGGCAAGCCGCGGCGCGTGCTGCATCTCGCCATCGGCCGCCGCGACATCCCGCAGCAGTTCGTCGAGCGCGACTTCGTCACCGACAGCCTCCATGGCCGTGCCAGCGAGGCGATGAAGTACCTCCTCGACATCGAGGGCGTCGAGCCGAAGGTCTACGGCTATCCGCCGCTGCCCAAGGAAGCGCGGGTGTGGACCGCGGCCGGGGTCGTCGACAAGGTGTCCTAGGACACCCCTCCGACAGTCGCATCCGTAGTGCCCGACTTCTGCCGGTCGACGAGACAGCTGTGTCAACGAGAGCGTTCCGTTCGGGACCAAGGGAGAAACGTCCATGAAGAACTTCGTCTGGAAGGGCCTTGCCGTGCCCGCGCTGGTCACCGGCATCGTCGCCGGAGCGGCCACCGGCACCGCCACCACCGCGTGGTCTGCCGATGACGACATCACCATCGGCGTGGCGATGCGCACGCAGACCCAGCCGCGCTGGCGGTTCGACGTCGCCTCGATGGAGGAGAAGGCCAAGGAGCTCGGCGTCAAGCTCCTGGTGCAGTGGGCCAATGACGACCCGGTGCGCCAGTCTTCGCAGGTCGAGAACCTGCTCAGCCAGGGTGTCGACGCGCTGATCCTGGTGCCGGTCAACGACCAGGCCGCGATCTCGCTGGTCGACAAGGCGGACGAGGCCGACGTGCCGGTGCTCGCCTACGACATCGGCGTGCCGGACGCCCCGGTCGCCTTCTTCCTCACCCGCGACAACCGCGAGGTCGGGAGGCTGCAGGCCCAGGGCGCGCTCGACTTCGCCCCGCCGAATGCCGACGACCCGCCCAAGTACGGCCTGATCAAGGGCGACCCGGACAACAACGTCGCCCGCGAGATCGCCGCCGTCTACGACGAGATGCTCAAGCCGCTCGCCGACGAGGGCAAGATCAAGATCGTCATCGACCAGTGGCACGACAACTGGTCGGGCGAGTCGGCGCTGAAGACCGCCGAGAACGCGCTCGCCGCCAACGACAACGACGTCGACGCCTTCATCACCTCGAACGACGGCATGGCCATCGGCATCGTCCAGGCGGTGCAGGGCCAGGATCTCGGCGGCAAGGTCTACGTCTCCGGCCTCGACGCGGACCTGCCCAACGACCGGCTGATCGTCGAAGGCCTGATCGATCGCTCGGTGTGGACCAAGATCGACGAGATGGGCGCCCGCGCAGTCGAGGCGGCCACGGCCCTCGCCAAGGGCGAGACTCCGGCCTCCGACGGCACCACCAACAACGGCATGCTCGACGTGCCCTCGGCCTTCATCGCGGTGACCGCGGTGACCAAGGACAACATGTGCGACTGGATCAAGAACGTCGCGCCGAAGGGCTGGGTGACGGTCGAGGACGTCTTCGTCGACGTCGACGTGCCGGACGCCTGCAAGTAGCAAGCGCACCTCCCGCGTGAGCCTGGCGGCCTGCCCCGGTTGGGCAGGTCGCCCCTTCGCCGCCAGACGCGGCATCTCCACTTCCATCACCAAGACGGGGCCGGCGTGTATCTCCGCTTCGATTCCATCGGCAAGCGCTTCGGCGGCGTCACCGCCCTCGACGGGGTCAGCTTCGGGGTCGAGCGCGGCACGGTGCACGCCATCGTCGGCGAGAACGGTGCCGGCAAGTCGACGCTGATGAAGATCGTCTCCGGCGTCTATCCCGCCGGCCAGTACGACGGCACCATCTCGATCGACGGCAAACCCTGCCGCTTCGGCAGCATCGGCGAGGCGGAGGAGGGCGGCGTAGCGCTCATCCCGCAGGAGCTCGCGGTGATCGGCGACATGACCGTCGCGGAGAACCTCTTCCTCAACGCCTGGCCGAGCCGCTGGGGCATCGTCGACTGGGAGCTGCTCCACAACGAGACGCGCCGGCATCTCGATTCGATCGGCCTCGCGGTCCCGTTCGACACGCCGATGAAGGCGCTCAGCGCCGCCCAGCAGCAAATGGTCCTGATCGCCAAGGCGCTCAGCAAGAACGCGAAGATCCTCGTCTTCGACGAGCCGACCTCGTCGCTGTCGCTGGCCGAGACCGAGGTACTGTTCGAGCGGATCCGGGAGCTGCGCGCCCGCGGCATCACCGCCCTCTATATCAGCCACAAGCTCGACGAGATCATCGCCATCTCGGATGCCACCACCGTGCTCCGCGATGGCCGCTTCGTGACGACCAGGCCGACCAGCGAGCTCACCCCCGACGCCATCGCCTCCCACATGGTGGGCCGGCAGATGTCGTCGATGTATCCCCGCACCGAGAAGACCGTGGGCGATACCGCGCTCAGGGTTCGCGGCTTCAGGGCGTATCGCGCCGACCAGCCGGACAGCGAGCGCCAGGCGGTGCTGCACGGCGTCGACCTCGAGGTCCGGCGCGGCGAGATCCTCGGCATCTACGGGCTGGTCGGCGCCGGCCGCACCGAGCTGCTGCTCGGCCTGTTCGGCGCCTGGCCCGGCAAGGTCGCCTTTGACGAGTTCACCGTCTTCGGCCAGCCGGTCAACCCGAGCTCGCCCGAGGCGATGCTCCGCCACGGCATCGGCCTGCTCGGCGAGGACCGCAAGAAGTCGGGCATCATCCCCAACAAGTCGCTGCGCTGGAACGTGACGCTGGCGAGCCTGCGCAAGATCAGCCGCGGCATGGTGCTCAACGAGACCGTCGAGCGGGTCGGCGCCGAGAAGTATCTCGCCGACCTCCGGGTCAAGGCGCCGTCCTCCGACGTCGACATCGACAATCTCAGCGGTGGCAACCAGCAGAAGGTCCTGATCGGCCGCTGGCTGTTCGCCGAGAGCCGCATCCTCCTCCTCGACGACCCGACGCGCGGCGTCGACATCGGCGCCAAGGTCGAGATCTTCGAGATCCTCAACCGGCTGGCGGCCGACGGCGTCGCCGTCGTCTTCGTGACGTCGGAGCTGCCCGAGGTGCTCGGCATCGCCGACCGCATCCTCGTTATGCACGAGGGCCGGATCGCGGCGGAGCTCGACTGGCAGGAGGCCAGCGAGGAGAAGATCATCCAGTTTGCTGCGGGGAATGCCTGAGGTGGCCAAGGGAGCGGAAATGACCAGCGAGGCGAGAGCCGCGGAGACCGGACGCACGGGGGCGTCCTTCAACTGGCGGTCCTACGGGATGCTGATCGCGCTGGCGGTCATCGTGCTCCTGTTCACCTACCTGACCGACGGCACCTTCATCTCGGCCCGCAACATCGCCCAGCTGATGCGCCAGGGAGCGCTGCTGATCGTCGTCGCGGCCGGCGTCTCGATCCTGATCATCCAGCGCGAGATCGACCTCTCGATCGGCAGTGCCGTCTATCTCGCCGGCCTCGCCGCGGCCACCGCGCAGACCCAGTGGGGCTGGGCCACGGTACCGGCGATCGGCCTCGCCCTCGCCGTCGGCATCGCCATGGGCGCCTGGCAGGGCTTCTGGGTGGCGCGCTTCGCCATCCCCTCCTTCGTCGTCACGCTCTCGGGCCTCCTTGCCTTCCGCGGCATCGGCTATGTCTGGTCGGACGCCGCGACCTATGCGCCGATGAACCGGAGCTACGGCGCGCTCAGCGAATCGTTCATCCCGCCGGTGCTCTCGGCGGTCATCATCATCGGCCTGTTCGTCGTCTTCGCGGTGGCGATGCTGGTGCGCTTCAGCCGCCAGCGCCGGCGCTTCGGGGCCGGTGCGGTGCCGCTGTCGCGGGCGCTGAAGCCGATCGTCTGGGCCGGCCTCCTCGGCGCGGTCCTCCTCTATCCCTCGCTCGGCTATCGCGGCCTGCCGATGGCGGTGGCGATCGCGCTCGTCGTCACCGCCGTCCTCGGCTTCGTCACACTCGGCACCACCTTCGGGCGGAAGCTCTACGCCATCGGCGGCAACCGCGAGGCGGCGTATCTCTCGGGCATCAACATCCCGCGCACCATCTTCATCAGCTTCGTCATCATGGGTGCGATCTACGCCATCGGCGGCGTGCTGGTCACTGCCCGGTTGAACGCCATCGCGCCGTCGGTCGGCGAGTTCCTCGAGCTCGAGGCGATCGCCGCGGCGGTCATCGGCGGCGTCAGCCTCGGCGGCGGCATCGGCACCGTCTACGGCGCGCTCACCGGCGCGATGCTGCTCGTCGCGGTCGACAACGGCATGAGCCTGATGAACGTCTCGAGCTTCACCCAGCTCGTGGTCAAGGGCCTGCTGCTCGGCTTCGCCGTGGTGTTCGACGTCGTCACCCGCCCGGGCGGCCGCCGGCCCTACTGACGCCGGCCGCCTCCGCGCCCGGCCGCGGCGCGCCTTGCGCCGTCGCGGCACATCGCCGATGTAGGTCGGGCGGGCGCGAGGCGGAGGACGGAATGGCAGGCACCAGCGTGGAGGGTCTCTTCCCGGAGAGGCAGGTCGTCGACGTTGCGTCGCTCGCCGCCTCGCAGCAGGCCGGCTGCGCGGAGCGCCGGCAGCATCTCGCCGAGGCCCTGTCGGCGGCCGGCTGCGCCGGCGCGCTGCTCACCCGCCCGCTGCACCTCACCTATCTCTTCGGCCTCACCGGCTGGCGGAGCGTGCCCGCGGCGGGCTTCATCGGCGCCGATGGACGCGCCGCGCTCTCGGTGGGCGAATCCGCCAGCGACGTCGCCTATGGCGGACCGGTGCTCCGCTTCGCGGACTCCTACTTCACCACGACCGCCGAGGGCCGGCAGGCGAGTGCGCTGGCCACCCTCGCAGACCATGTGCAGCCCACCGGAAGCACTGCGACCGACACTGGATCGTCGTCCGTCCCGGCTCCGGTATCGGTGACCGGGATCATCGCCGGCATGCGCCGGCGGAAGGCGGAGGACGAGCTCGCCTTCCTCACGGCCGCGGTCAGGGCCAACGAGGCGGGCTATCGTGCGCTCGCGCCCGCGGTCCGTCCCGGCCTCTTCGAGACCGAGGCGCTGGCGCTGTTCCAGGCGGCGGTGACGATCGCCGGCGGTGACGCGGCGGGCGAGCTCGGCAACGATTTCCGCGGTGGCGCGCCGGGCGGCAGGCCGCGGCCGGTGCCGCTCGTCGCCGGCGACCTTCTGCCGGTCGATGCCGGTGCCGTCTTCCGCGGCTACTATTCCGACATGTGCCGGACCTTCGCGGTGTCGGGGACCCGGAGCCCGGATCAGGACCGGGCCTTCGGCCTCGTCGCCGAGGCGCTGGAGCGGGCCGAGGCGCTGGTGCGACCGGGGGTGCGCTGCGGCGACGCCTATGCCGAGATCGCCGGCTTCCTCAACAGCCGGCACCCCGACTGGCGCTTCAACCACCATCTCGGCCACGGCTTCGGCCTCGAGCCGGTCGAGGCGCCGTTCATCAATGCCGGCTCGGCCCATGTCTTCGAGGAAGGCGACACCATCACCCTCGAGCCGGGCCTCTATGGCGGCGACCTTCGTGCCGGCGTGCGGCTCGAGCAGGACTACGTCGTGGAGGCGGGCGGCCTCCGGCGGATCTCGACGCTGCCGCTCGACCTCGACGCCGCGTAGCCGCCGAGGTCAGTGGCCCGCGGGCGGTCGTGTCTAGCCCGTCAGCCGGAACGGGATGCCGGAGGCGAGGGCGCGCACGTAGCGGGCCTTCTGGTAGAG
>JAEVZM010000338.1 GCA_023392225.1 Pseudomonadota bacterium | reverse complement strand
CGCCGCCCCCGAACACAAGTATGCGCCGATCACTCATCCGGCGTACGCCCCTCAGGTCGCAAGTATCCCCAATCGCTCGCCAGAATAGCGCTTGTCGCGGAGGGGGCGCCACCACGTTTCGTTGTCGAGGTACCAACGGACGGTCTTCTCGAGGCCGCTATCGACACTCTCCCTCGCCCGCCAGCCGATCTCGGTCTCGGTCCGGGTGGGATCGATGGCGTAGCGGTGGTCGTGGCCCGGCCGGTCGGTGACGAACCGGATCAGCTCGCGCCGGGGCGCCGCGCCGGGCACCATGTCGTCCAGCGCCCCGCAGATCGCCTCGACGATCTCGAGGTTGCTGCGCTCGTTGCGGCCGCCGACATTGTACTTCTCGCCGGGCTGTCACCGCTCGAGGATCATCAAGAGCGCCCGCGCATGGTCCTCGTCATGCAGCCAGTCGCGCACGTTCGACCCGTCGCCATAGACCGGCAGCGCCTTGCCCTCGAGCCCGTTGAGGATCATCAGCGGGATCAGCTTCTCCGGGAACTGGCAGGGCCCGTAGTTGTTCGAGCAGTTCGACACCACCACCGGCAGCCCGTAGGTCCGGTGCCAGGCGATGGCGATGTGGTCGGACGAGGCCTTCGACGCCGAATAGGGCGAGGACGGGTCGTAGCGCGTCGTCTCGGTGAACAGCCCGTCGGTCCCCAGCGAGCCATAGACCTCGTCGGTCGAGACATGCAGCATCCGGAAGGCGTCGCGGCGCGGCCCCGGCAGCGCAGACCAGTAGGCCTTCGCCGCCTCGAGCAGGTGATAGGTGCCGACGACGTTGGTCTGGATGAAGTCCCCTGCCCCGGTGATGGAGCGATCGACATGGCTCTCGGCCGCGAGGTGGATCACCGCGTCGGGCTGCGCCTCGGCGAACACCCGGTCTAGCCCCGGCCGGTCACAGATGTCGCCCTTCACGAACCGGTAGCGCGGATCGTCCGCCACCGGGTCGAGCGAGGCGAGGCAGGCGGCGTAGGTCAGCTTGTCGAGGTTGACCACCTCGTGACCGAGCTCCCCGACCGCATGCCGGCAGACGGCCGAGCCGATGAACCCGGCACCGCCGGTGACCAGGATCCTCATGAGGCAGCACCATCATAGCGGAAGAAGGGCGGGAGATCGCGGAGCCGCGGGTGCCGGCGATCCTTGTCGGAGAGCACCGCTCCATCGGGACCGAGCGGCCAGTCGATGCCCAGCTCTGGGTCATCGAAGGCAAGCCCCTTGTCCGACTGCGGCGCGTAGTAGGCGGTCACGCTGTAGAGAATCTCGGTGTCGGGGACCAGCGTGCAGAAGGCGTGGGCGAAGCCCGGCGGCACGTAGAGCTGACGCCAGTTCGCTGCCGACAGCTCGACTGCTACCGGCTTGCCATAAGCCGGGGAGCCGTGGCGGATGTCGACCACCACGTCGAGAACGGCACCCCGCACCACCCGTACGAGCTTGCCCTGCGCGTCCGGCGGCACCTGGAAATGGAGCCCGCGGATCGTGCCCGGCGTCGCCGAGTAGCTGTGGTTGTCCTGGACGAAATCGACGTCGATGCCGATATCCGCGTAGCGGCGGCGGCTCCAGGTCTCGGAGAAGAACCCCCGTGCGTCGCCGAACTTGCGCGGCGTCACCGCCACCAGATCCGGCGCGGCAAAGGTCTCGACCACCGTTCCCTCGACCTCGCGGGAGGCTACCGCCTGCGACGGGAACCGGTCCGCGACCGCGTCAGCCATGCTCGACCACCGTCCGGATATAGGCTCCGTAGCTATTCGGATGCCGGTCGGCGAGCGCCAGCGCCTGGGCGGCGTCGATATAGCCCTGACGCCAGGCCACCTCCTCGAGGCAGGCGATCTTGTAGCCCTGCCGGGTCTCGATGGTCTGCACGAAGGTTGACGCCGCGAACATGTCCTCGACGGTCCCGGTGTCGAGCCACGCCGTGCCGCGCTGCAGGCGCACCACCCTGAGGTCGCCGCGCTGCATGTAGACCTCGTTCACCGCCGTGATCTCGATTTCGCCGCGCGCCGAAGGCTTCACATGCCGGGCGATCTCGACCACGTCGGAATCGTAGAAGTAGAGTCCCGTCACCGCGAAGTTGCTCTTCGGCTTGGCCGGCTTCTCCTCGATCGACACGGCCATGCCGTTGTCGTCGATCTCGACCACACCGAACGCGGTGGGATTGGCGACCGGATAGGCCAGCACCGTCGCCCCCTTGGTGGTCTTGGCCGCCTCGGCCACCACCAGCGAGAAGCCGGCGCCGTAGAAAATGTTGTCACCGAGCGCCAGCGCCGCCGGCTCGCCGGCGAGGTACTCTTCGGCGATGTGGAAGGCCTGCGCCAACCCCTCCGGCCGCGGCTGCTCGGCATAGACGATGCGGATGCCCCAGAGCGACCCGTCTCCAAGCAGCGCCCGGTAGAGCGGCCGCGCCTCGGGCGTCGAGATCAGCATGATGTCGCGGATGCCGGCCAGCATCAGCGTCGACAGCGGATAGTAGATCATCGGCTTGTCGTAGACCGGCAGCAACTGCTTGCTCACCGCCGCGGTCGCCGGGTAGAGCCGCGTGCCCTTCCCGCCAGAGAGAATGATGCCCTTCACGCAGTACCCTTCCCCGACCGACCCGCGCGCAACGTATCCGGCAGCCAGATCATGTCAATTCCGGACGCTCCACACCTTGGTAATCAGGACAGGGTACAAGCC
>JAEVZM010000321.1 GCA_023392225.1 Pseudomonadota bacterium | reverse complement strand
GTCCCCGCCGCCTGGCAGGAGGCGGCAGCAGCGATTCCCGTCCTCTCCGACAAGCTGCCCGCGCCGGAGGTGGTGCTCGAGGTCGAGCCCGACTTCATCTATGGCGGCTGGGAGAGCAACTTCGTCGCCGACGGCGCCGGCGAGCGGGCGGCGCTCGCCGCGCTCGGCATCGCCACCTATGTCGCGCCGCCGGCCTGCAAGACCCCGCCCTACAAGCCCGTCCACCTCCGCTTCGACGACATCTTCGCCGACATGGCCGAGCTCGGCCGCATCTTCGCGGTCGAGGACGCCGCCGCGGCGCTGGTCGCCGCTCAGCGGGCGATGCTCGCGACCCTGCCGAAACCGGAGCGGCGGCGCACGGCGCTGTGGTACTCCTCCGGCACCAAGGAGCCCTATGTCGGCGGCGGCGCCGGCGGCCCGCAGATGATGATGGACGCCCTCGGCCTCGACAACGTCTTCGGCGACATCGACGACACTTGGACGTCGGTGAGCTGGGAGGCGGTGGCCGCCGCCGACCCGGACGTCATCATCCTGGTCGACGCCGCCTGGAACACGGTCGACCAGAAGCTCGCCATGCTCGCCGACGATCCGCTCACCGCAAGGCTCAGCGCGGTGGCCAACCGGCGCTATCTCACCCTGCCCTTCCCCGCCGCCGAGCCCGGTGTGCGCTCGGTCCCGGCGACGCTCGACCTCGCAGCGCAGCTCCAGGCGCTGTCGTTCGACCCGTGAGCGCGATCCGCGACCGACGTTTTGCCTCCACGGCGGCCGCCGCCCCGCCCCACCTCGCCTGGATGCTCCTCGCCATCGTGGCGCTGCTCGCCTCGGTGCTTGTCGCCGCCACCATCGGCCCGGCCGACATCGCGCCGGGGGAGGTCTGGGGCGCGATCGCCAGCCACCTCGGCCTGCCGGTCGAGACCGGCCTCTCGCCGCTCCGCGACAGCATCGTCTGGGATTCGCGCCTGCCCCGCATCGTCACCGCCGGCATCGTCGGCGCCGGGCTGGCGCTGTCGGGCGCCGTCGTCCAGGCGGTCACCCGCAATCCGCTCGCCGACCCGTTCCTCCTCGGCCTCTCGTCCGGCGCCGCGCTCGGCGCGGTGTCGATGGTGATGCTCGGCTCGGCCCTCCTCCTCACCCCCGGCGCCTTCGTCGGCGCGCTCGCCGCGCTCGCCCTCACCCTCGCCTTCGCCCAGGCGATCGGCGGCCTTACGCCCTCGAAGGCGATCCTCTCCGGCATCGCGGTCTCGACCCTCGCCGCCGCGCTCACCTCGCTCGTCATCTTCTGGACCGCGACCGGCGATTCCTACCGCGAGATCCTCTCCTGGCTGATGGGCTCGCTCGCCGGTGCCGGCTGGCGCGAGGCCGGCATCGCGCTCGCCGCGCTCTTGCTGGTCGTCCCGGCGGTGATCGCCGCGGCGCGCTCGCTCGACGCCTTCGCCTTCGGCGACGTCGCCGCCGCCACCCTCGGCGTCGACGTCACCCGCAGCCGCTGGCTGCTTCTCGGCGGTACGGCGTTGCTCACCGGCGTCCTCGTCTCGGTGTCAGGCGCGATCGGCTTCGTCGGGCTCGTCATCCCGCACGCGGCCCGCCTCGCCTGCGGTACCCGCCACCGGGTGATGCTGCCGCTCGCCGCGCTCGCCGGGGCGATCTTCATGATCTGGACCGACACCGCCGCCCGAAGCCTCTTTGCGCCGCGCGAGCTCCCGGTCGGCATCGTCACCGCGATCATCGGCGCACCGGCCTTCCTCGCCATCCTCTGGCGCTTCCGGCGGGCGACATGAGCGGCCGCGAGGGCCTCGTCGTCGCCGGCGCGACGGTCCGCGTCGGCACCGCGACCCTCCTCGACGATGTCGGCTTCGCCGTGCCGCGCGGCACGCTCTGCGCCATCGCCGGCCTCAACGGCGCCGGCAAGACGACGCTGATCGACGTTATCCTCGGCCTCCACCCCCGCGCCGCGGGCGCGGTCCATTTCGGCGGTGCCGACCTTCGCGCCATGCCGCGGGGCGAGCGCGCGCGCAAGGTCGCATTCGTCGAGCATGCCGCCCATACCGAGCTGCCCCACACCGTCCGCGACGTGGTGATGCTCGGCCGCATCCCGCACCAGGGCCGCCCCGGCTCTTCGCCGGCCGATGACGAGGCGATCTGCAACCGGGCGCTCGCCATGGTCGGTCTGCTGCCGATGGCGGAGCGCAGCTGGCGGAGCCTTTCGGGCGGGGAGCAGCAGCGCACCCAGATCGCCCGCGCCTTCGCGCAGGAGCCGTCGCTCCTCATCCTCGACGAGCCGACCAGCCACCTCGACCTCCGCGCCCAGCTCGCCATCCTCGCCATGCTCCGCCGCGAGGCGGCGGCGACCGGGCTCACGGTGCTCGTCGCGATCCACGACCTGTCGCTGGTCGCGGCCTGGTTCGATCATGTGCTGGTCATCAAGTCGGGCCGGACGGTCGCGTTCGGCCCGGTCGCCGAGACCCTCACCGCCGACCTGATCCGCGACGTCTACGAGGTCGCAGTCGCGCTCGTCCGCGATCCCGAGACCGGCCGGGTGCTGGTCTCGCCCCGTCTCGAATCGCGCCCCTGGTAGAGAGACCCGGGCGCGGCTCGGCTCAGCGCACGCGGGCCCAGCGGATGCCGCTGCTGTCGACGAGCGCGTTCTGGCCGGAGAACCGGGCGTAGGAGATGCCGCAGACGTTCGAATGCGACAGGTCGGAGATGATGCTCATCGTCGCCAGCGTGCCGTCCTGCCCCATCTGCGAAGCCCAGAAGCCGTGCCCCTGGAAATCGGAACATAGCCCGTCGCGGCTGCAGACGCGGCTCTGGTACTGGAAGAGCCCGTTGGCCTCGAAGATGTGGTAGCGGAAGTCGACCTGGCCCGTCGCGGGGTTCGGGATCTCGGCATACCAGACGCCGGTCACCGCCTGCGGATTGGCCGCGGCCTGGAACTGCTGCCAGCCGGCGGTGGCCTGCTGGTCGATCTGGCCGGTGCGCGGATCGATACAGACGTCGTTCTGCGCCAGCGCAGGCACGGCCTGCGCCACCAGAGCCGCGACAAGCGGCAAGCCCTTGCGGAGTGTCATCTTCGTCTCAGCCCACCCCGGCCGCCCCATGGGACGCAACGGCCGTTCGCGACGGCCGGTCAATCACCCCCGTCGGGAGACGACGCCGGGCTGCGGAGCCAGCCACTCCGCAGCCC
>JAEVZM010000138.1 GCA_023392225.1 Pseudomonadota bacterium | reverse complement strand
GCGCCGACGAGAGCCTGCATGTCGGCGCAGACATCGCCGCCCTTGCCGACCGCTACGACGCGGTGAACGTCAAGCTCGACAAGGCGGGGGGCATCACCGAGGGGCTCGCTACGGCGGCCGAGGCGCGGCGCCACGACCTCGGCGTCATGGCCGGCTGCATGGTCGGGACCTCGCTGGCGATGGCGCCGGCCCTCCTCCTCGCGCAGGCGGCGGACTTCGTCGACCTCGACGGGCCGCTGCTGCTCGCCCGCGACCGCACGCCGGGCCTCCGCTACGAGGGGAGCCTCGTCTACCCGCCCGAGCCGGCGCTCTGGGGTTGAGCCGGCTTCCGCGCGGCGACCAGGAGGAACATCGGCCGCCGCGCCTCGTCGGCCATCGCCGGATCGGCCGCGACCATCGCCGCCGGCGGCCCCGGCTCCTCGACCTGGCCGATCGCGAAGCCCGCGCCCAGCAGCGCGTTGAGGATCGTCGCCAGCGTGCGGTGGTACTTGACCACGTCCGGGGCGAGCCAGGATGAGCGGCGCTCGCCTTCCTCGCCGTAGCGATCGACCGGCCAGTGCAGCCTGGTGCCGTCCGCGGCGGTCCACCAGTCCTGCTCTGGCCGCGCCGTGAACACCGGGTGCTCGATCGAGAAGACGAAGGCGCCGCCGGGCACCAGCAGGCGCTGGACCTTGGCGAAGACCGGCACGAAGTCCGCGACGTAGTGGAGTGCCAGCGAGCTCAGCACCAGATCGAACGAGGCCGCCGGAAGGTCGACATCCTCGATCGCGGCGCGGACATAGGCGATGGCCGGATCGTCGCCCATATCCCGCGCCCGCGCCAGCATGCGCTCCGACAGGTCGATGCCGACCACCGAGGCGGCGCCCATCTCGCGGACATAGCGGCAGTGCCAGCCGAAGCCGCAGCCGAGGTCGAGGACGCGGGCGCCAGCGAGCGGCGGCAGCATGGCGCGGAGCACCGGCCACTCGCCCGCCGCGGCCAGTCCGCCGGTCGAGCGCGCCATGGCGGCGTAGCGGGCGAAGAAGGCGGGATCGTCGTACTTGTTCTGCTTCATGCCGGCCTCGGCTCGGATTGAATCGCCCGGCGGAAGACCACGAGGACCACCAGCGCCACCGCGGGCGAGACCGCCATCAGCGCGAAGGCGTTGCCGCCGAGGGCTTCGTAGAGCGGACCGGAGGCGAGAGTCGAGAGCGCCATGAGGAGGCCGGTGGTCATCGCCATCACGCCCTGGGCCGAGGCGGTGACCTCCTCCGGGACGGTTCGGGCGATCGCGAACTGGCAGCCAAGATAGACGGCGCCGAAGCTGAAGGCGTGCAGGCCCTGGAGCACCAGGTAGCCGACGAGGCCGGGTTCAAGCGGAAAGGCGAGCCAGCGAACGATCGCGGCAACGCCGCCGATGGCGAGGAAGCCGAAAGGCCCGAAGCGCCGGATCAGCGGCGCCGACCACAGGAACAGCACGATCTCGCAGACCACCGCCGTCGCCCAGAAGGCGCCGATCGCCACGCCGCCGAAGCCCTGCCGGTGCCAGAACAGGCTGCCGAAGCTGTAGAGCATGGCGTGGCTCGACTGGATCAGGCCGCCGACCACGATCAGCACCAGGAACGCCGGCTCGCGCAGCGCCGACAGGAGCGGCGGACGGACCGGACGGCTGGCATCGTCGAGGGCGCGGACCGTCGCTGGCGTCACCGGCAGGCTGAAGGCGGTTAGCGCGGTGAGGAGCAGCGCGCCGACGAGCAGCCAGAAGATCGCATCGGCATGGAGGATCGACAGGATCGCGCCGGCTCCGAGATTGGCGACGATATAGGACATCGAGCCGCCGATCCGCATCCGGCCGTAGTCGAGCCCGAAGCGCCGCATGCCGGTGAGCGCCAGCGCCTCGCCCACCGGCAGCGCCAGGCCCCAGGTGGTGAAGGACAGCGCGACGATGACCAGGAGCGCCGGGAACGAATTGGCCCACCAGGCGAAGATGAAGATCGCCGCCGCCGGTGCGGTGAAGCAGATCGCGGCGAAGCGCCGGTTGGGCGCACGGTCGGCGAACATCCCGGCGAAGGGGGTGAGGAATACCCGGAGCAGCCCCGGGATCGCGACGATGGTGGCGATCTCGACGTCGGTCAGGCCGCGCGCATCGAGCCAGACCGGGAAGAACGGAATCGAGATGCCGCCGAAGACGAAATAGCCGGCGAAGAACAGCCACATGCGGAGCGCGTAGTGGGGCGGCGCGGCGGCGGTGGCCGGTGGGGCGTTCATGGCGTTGCGGGGTCGAGCGGAGAGGCAAGGGTCGGCGTAGCGCCGGTGGTATCGCCACGAGCATACACCAGGGCCGCGAGCGAGGCGAGCAGTCCGCGCCCGTCCCGCTAGGCCGCGGCGAGGGCCCGCGCGAGCATCGCCGGGTCGACATTGCCGCCCGAGAGGACGATGGCGACGGTCTTGCCAGCCGCATCGAGCCTGCCGGAGAGCAGCGCCGCAAGCGCCACCGCGCCGCCGGGCTCGACCACCAGCTTCAGCTCCTCGAAGGCGAAGGCGACGGCGGCCAGCGCCTCGGCATCGCTGACGGCGACGGCGCGGGTGTCGGCGGCACGATTGAGGGCGAAGCCGATCGCCCCCGGCGCGACCGCCATCAGCGCGTCGCAGACCGAGCCGGCCTGCGTCGCATTGGCGAGCGGATGGCCGGCGCGGAGGGAGCGGGCATAGTCGTCGAAGCCCGCGGGCTCGACCAGCGCGACGGCGATGGCGGGAAAGGTCGCCCGCATCGCGACGCCGATGCCGGCGCCGAGGCCGCCGCCGCTGCACGGCATGGCGACGAGCTCCGGCGTGGCCCCCATCGCCACCGCATCGGTGGCGATCTCGAGGCCGACGGTGCCCTGCCCGGCGATCACCCGGGCGTCGTTATAGGGGTGGATGAAGGTGCCGCCCAGGGTGGCGAGCACCTCGGCGGCGACGGCGTCGCGGTCCTCGCTCGCCCGGTCATAGGTGATGACGCTCGCCCCGCTCCGCCGGGTGCGGGCGAGCTTGGCCGGCGGCGCGTCGGCCGGCATGACGATGGTCGCGGACACGCCGAACAGCCGCGCCGCCTCCGCAACGCCCTGGGCGTGATTGCCGGAGGAGACGGCGACGACGCCCTTCGCCCGCTCGGCGGGATCGAGGGCGGCAAGCGCGTTGTAGGCGCCGCGGAACTTGAACGAGCCGGTGCGCTGCAGGCATTCGGGCTTGATCAGCACCCGTGCGCCGGTGACCGCATCGAGATGCGGACTGGACAGGAGCGGCGTCCGCACCGCCTGGCCGGCGAGGCGCCTGGCGGCGACCTTCACGTCCTCGATGTCTGCCGTCTCTTCGCTCACGCCATGCCCCGCATGCTCAGCCGAGAAGGGTCTCGATCGCGTCGACGATCCCCCCTCCCATATCCCATAACTTGAGCTGCGCATTGGCAGCCCGGAACAACAGAGTCAGGAAGATCCCATCGAGGATGACCTCGCTCCGGCGGAAACGCCGCGGCTTGAGGTCCTCGCCGATCGAGGGATCGTCCGTCTTGCCTGCCTCCTTCAGCACCGCAAACTTGACCCGATGCCATCGCGAATTCAGGTAGAGCCTCGGAATGACGAGGAAGATCAAGCCGATGATGGCAAGCGCGACGATCGCGGAATCGACGTTGTTGACCCGGCTGGCCGGCGACAGCTGCCATATCACGACGTTCACGGCATAGGTCGCGACGAGCACTTTCGCAACGATGTAGGAATAGGCGTACTCGTCGAGGGTCTCCTGAATCCGGGTTTCGGCCGTCAGCAGCGCCGCCTGCCGGCCCTCCGCCGCGTCCCCGGCATTCCGCCCCACCGCGGCCACGAACTCCGGGACGCACTTGCCGAACCGGAAGATCTCGATGCTCAGCGCGACATACGAGAACGCCGCCATGGCTGTGATGAACAGCAGCACGGAATTGAGAAAGACGTAGTAGTAGCCCGCCCGGTTCAGGGTCCTCACGGCGGTCACGTTGGGGTCGAAGAACCAGTAGAGGTACTTCGTCACCTTCGGGTCCGCGAGGTCGGCGAGGTACTCGGACGTGTAGAAGCCCGATATGACGAACGATATCGTGAAGAAGCCGATGAGGCGCGTCGACGAGCTCCAGAAAGATGGCGACGGCACGCTCTCGGCGTAGACGGCGTTGAGGCGCTTCCAGCTCAGGGCGGTGATGTAGACGAGAAACACCGCACAGGACACGTAGAGGGGAACGACGAGCAGGTAGAGGACGACGTTCCACGGATCCGAGAGGAACGTTATCGCCGCCCCTTCGCTGGGGGCCGCGAGGGAGACCGGCAACAGGGTCCCCGAGCGCCAGGCGAAGAACGCGGTGACGAAGAAGCAGAAGAAGATGGTGACCAGCGCCGTCGGCTTGAGGATCCGGAGGAACATGCGGGGCGGCGGCGGCCGTCCTTCACCGAGATCGAAATCGACCGCCGGCGAGACCCCCTGCAGCCCGACCGCGAAGCCCCGGCCGATCACCTTCAGAAAGCCGCCGACGATCGGCACCGAGAGCAGCGCGCCGCCAAGCAGGGAGGAGACCTCGAACACCATCGCCCGATGCTCGGGCGGGCAGTAGCGCAGCGCCTCGCGGACGCTGTCGGTCATCGCGTGAAATCTGCCCGGTGCCTGCTCCATGGCGTCCCCCGGGGAGACGATACCATGCAACTTCAGATTGGCGAATCACCTGCTGCGCGCAGGTTCCTCCGCGACCGTCGGCAGGTCGAGCGCGATATCGCCCCTGCCCGAGACCTGCTGCAGCGCGGTCATGTAGCACGCGACCGACCGGTCCCAGGAATGACCCATCGCATAGGCGTGACAGGCCGCGCGATCGAGATCGAGACAGGCGAGGCAGGCCGACCTCAGGTCCTCGTCCAGTCTCCCCACATTGGGGTCGGCCACTGCATCGAGCGGTCCGGTGACGGGATAGGCGGCCACCGGCACGCCGCAGGCCAGGGCCTCGAGCTGCACCACGCCGAAGGTGTCAGTGCGGCTCGGGAAGACGAAGACGTCTGCAGAAGCGATCGCCGTCGCGAGCTCCTCGCCGTGCAGCCGTCCGGTGAAGATCGCATCGGGATAGCGGCGACGAAGCGAGGCCGTCGCCGGGCCTGAGCCGATGACGACCTTGGACCCCGGCAGGTCGAGATCGAGGAAAGCCTCGATGTTCTTCTCGACCGCGATGCGGGACGCCGTCACGAAGACCGGCCGCGGATAGGGCGAGGGTCGCGCGCGATCCGGCGAGAAGAGACGCGTGTCGACCCCGCGCGGCCAGAGGCGGAGATGCCCGAACCCGTTCGCCTCGAGCTCGCCCTTGAGGCGGGGCGTCGCGACCAGCGTCGCGCCGGCCGCCGCATGGAACCTGCGCAGGATCGCATAGGTCGTGCTCACCGGAACCGGCACCCGCGCCCGCACGTATTCGGGAAACCGCGTGGTGTAGCTCGTGACGAACGGCACCTTTTCGCGAATGCACCAGCCGCGCGCCAGCCACCCGACCGGGCCTTCGGTGACCACGTGGACGAGGTCCGGCTGGAATGCCGCGATACGCCGGGCCATCGCGCGCGGCGTCCCCAGCGCAAGTGGGATCTCGCGATAGCCGGGCAGCGCGATCGTCCGGAAGTCGCCCGGGCTGACCACCCCGACCTCGACACCCCGGGCCATGACCCGCTCGATCGTCGCCTCGAGCGTGCGCACGACGCCGTTGACCTGCGGCCGCCAGGCGTCCGTCGCGATCAGCAGCCTCACGCTGCGGTCCTCGTGACCGAGCGCATCTCGTGCGCCTCGGCCGCCTCGTCTTCGTCGTCGTCTTCCTGGGGCGGCCCCTGCATCTCGGTCCAGCGCACGATCTCGAGGCGGCCATTGTGGTGCGCGACGATCGCCGTGCAGCTCTCCACCCAGTCGCCGGAATTGACGTAGCGGAAGCCGTTGGCCTCGCTGATCCGGGCGTGGTGGATGTGGCCGCAGACCACGCCGTCGGCCCCGACCCGGCGGGCCTCGTTGGCGAGCGCATCCTCGAAGGCGCCGATATAGTTGACCGCGTTCTTGACCTTGAGCTTGGTCCAGGCCGACAGCGACCAGTAGGGCAGGCCCAGCCGGCGCCGGATGCGGTTCATGCCGGTGTTGAGGGCCAGCACCGCGCTGTAGGCACCGCCGCCGAGATGGGCCATCCACTTGGCATGCCGCACTACCACGTCGAAGATGTCGCCGTGGATGACCAGGAGGCGCCGGCCGTCAGCCGTCTCGTGGATGGCGCGGTCGACCACTTCCACGCCGCCGAAGGTCGAGCCGACATAGTCGCGCAGGAACTCGTCGTGATTGCCGGGGACGTAGACGACGCGGCAGCCCTTGCGGACCTTGCGCAGGAGCTTCTGGACGACGTCGTTATGCTCCTGCGGCCAGTACCAGCCCTTCTTCAGCCGCCAGCCGTCGACGATGTCGCCGACCAGGTAGATCGACTCCGCGTCATGGTAGCGGAGAAAATCGAGCAGCAGGCCGGCCTGGCAGCCGCGGCAGCCAAGATGGACGTCGGAGATGAACAACGTCCGGAAGTGCTTCGGAGAGGGCCGGTCGAACACCAACGCCACCATCAAGCGTATAACACCGCGCCGATGTAGCTGATTCCAAAGACAGTTCCGTGACGGGTCTTGGCGATTACTCGAACAGTGCCGGCACCACCGAGGCAACCAGCAGGACCGCCATGATGAGGTTGAAGATGCGACGCCGCCGGTCGTTCTCGAGAAGGCGGGCTATGCCGGTGCCGAACAGCGCCCAGACGATGCAGTTCGGCACGCAGACCAGCCCGAAGAGCAGCGCCACGATGCCCACCTCGACGAGATGATTGCCGCCCGGCGTGGTGAACAGGGCCGTGGCGCCGAGCACCATCGCCCAGGCCTTGGGGTTGACCCACTGGAAGGCTGCCGCCGCGACCAGCCCGAGCGGCTTGCCGGCACCGGCGACGAGGTTCGGCCGGCCGGCATTGGCCACCCGCCAGGCGAGGTAGAGGAGGTAGGCGAAGGCGATCCACTTCAGGACGTCGTCGAGCCAGGGCACGGCCGCGAACACCGCCTCCATGCCGAAGCCGACGGCGAAGATCATCACCGGGAAGCCGAGGGCGATGCCGAAGATGTGCGGCAGCGTCCGCACGAGCCCCCAGTTGGCGCCCGACGCCATCACCATGAAGTTGTTCGGGCCGGGCGTGCATGTGGCCACGACGACGAAGGCGAGGAGCGGAAGGAACGTGTCCATGGCGCCGGAGACCCTGCAGCTGCCCAATCAAAATAGGTCAGCGAGACTGTCCGACCCTTCTCTTGCAGTAACCACGGAATGTCGCAACCCGATTTCGACACTTGAGCCCGGGGCCGCGGCAGGCTAGTCCGGAAAAAAACGGGGGATAAGAAGCTGGACCTCGGAATTGCCGGCCGCAAGGCCATCGTCTGCGCGTCGAGCCGCGGTCTCGGCCGGGGGTGCGCCATCGCCCTCGCCGAGAACGGCGTTGACCTCGTGCTCAATGGCCGCGACGCCGCCTCGCTCGATGCGACCGCATCCGACATAGCGGATCGCTTCGACGTTGCGGTGACGCCGGTGGTTGGCGACGTGAGCGAGCCGGAGATCCAGGCCGCCCTGCTCGCCGCCTGTCCCGAGCCGGACATCCTCGTCAACAACAATGGCGGCCCGCCGCGCCGCGGCTTCCGCGAGCTCGACCGCGACAAGATCGTCGCCGGCGTCGTCCAGAACATGGTGACGCCGATCGAGCTGATCACCGCGGTGATCGACGGCATGGCGGCGCGCGGCTTCGGCCGCATCGTCAACGTCACCTCGTCGTCGGTGCTCGCCCCCATCGCCGGGCTCGACCTGTCGTCGGGCGCGCGGGCCGGGCTCACCGCCTTCCTCGGCGGGGTGCTGCGCGAGTTCACCGCCCGCAACGTCACGGTCAACAACCTCCTGCCGGGGCGCATGGACACCGAGCGCCTGCAGTCCGGCTTCACCCGCGAGGCGGAGCAGAAGGGCATCTCGGTCGAGGCGGCCGCGGCGGCTTCGGCGCGCGTCATCCCGGCCGGCCGCTTCGGCACGGCGGACGAGTTCGGCCAGACCTGCGCCTTCCTGTGCTCCGCGCATGCGGGCTATATCACCGGGCAGAACATCCTCATCGACGGCGGCCTTCTGTCCAAGACCTTCTGAAGCCGCCGGAACCCCAAGGAGAAGCGACGACCATGAAGCTTTTGCGCTATGGCCCGAAGGGCCGCGAGAAACCCGGCCTCCTCGACAAGGACGGCGTGATCCGCGACCTCTCGGAGATCATCCCCGACATCACCCCGGCGACGCTCGCGGCGGGCGCGATCAACAGGGTGAAGCGGGCGAAGAAGGACGCGCTACCGGTCGTCAAGAAGAACGTCCGCATCGGCGCCTGCGTCGGCGGCGTGCGCAACTTCATCGCCATCGGCCTCAACTACACCGACCACGCCATCGAGACCAACTCGCCGATCCCGGCCGAGCCGATCGTCTTCAACAAGGCGCCGTCCTGCATCGTCGGCCCGAACGACGACGTGATGATCCCGAAGGGCTCGAAGAAGACCGACTGGGAAGTCGAGCTCGCCATCATCATCGGCAAGTCCGGCTCCTACATCGAGGAGAAGGACGCCTTCAAGCACGTCGCCGGCTACGCGGTCTGCCATGACGTGTCGGAGCGCGCCTACCAGATCGAGCGCGGCGGCCAGTGGACCAAGGGCAAGGGCTGCCCGACCTTCGGCCCGCTCGGCCCGTGGCTCGTCACCACCGACGAGGTCAAGGACGTCCAGGACCTCGACATGTTCCTCGACGTCAACGGCAAGCGCATGCAGACCGGCAACACCTCGACGATGATCTTCGGCGTGGCGCACCTGGTCAGCTATGTCAGCCAGTTCATGCTGCTCGAGGCCGGCGACGTGATCACCACCGGCACCCCGCCGGGCGTTGGCATGGGCATGAAGCCGCCGAAGTTCCTCAAGGGCGGCGAGACCGTCACCCTCGGCATCGAGGGCCTCGGCGAGCAGACCCAGAAGATCGTCAAGTACAAGGCCTGATCCATCAGGCATTCGCCGGGCGGGGGTTCGCCCCGCCCCGGTA
>JAEVZM010000113.1 GCA_023392225.1 Pseudomonadota bacterium | reverse complement strand
GACCGGGGCGTCGCGCCGCCCGGGAGGGCACCGCCGCCGGAGTCCACCTCACGGGTGCTCAGCCGGACCTTGTTCCGCTTGGCCCAGCCGTCGAGCTCGGCGAGCATGTCCGCCCATGGACCGGCAGCGTTGCCGTCGGCGTCGAAGTACCCCTCGCTGCCCTTTCGGCCGAGCAGCTTCGCCTTCCGGATGATCGCATTGAACTCCTCAGTCCGGCCCGGGGCCGGGGCCGCGGACTTGCCCGCTCCGCGGGCCGCGGGCTTCGTCGACGCAGGCTTCTTGACGGCCGACGCTCCGGCCGCAGGCTTTGCTGTCCTTGCCAATGTCGCCTCCTCATGCGGCGGGATCGCCGCATCGGGACGTTCCGACCGGTGGCGGACATCCGTCAATTTGACAAGGCGATCACATTTACGTGATCGTCGTCTCCGCCGGGATCGCGGCCAATGCCGCCGGCCGCGGGCCGCCATAGGCCCAGTCGAGCAGCTCGACCGTGTGCAGCACCGGCAGCGTCGAGCCGGTGCCGATCTGGGTCATGCAGCCGATATTGCCGGCGGCCACCACCGTCGCGCCGGTCGCCTCGATATTGGCGACCTTCCGCTCGCGAAGCCGGGCCGACAGCTCCGGCTGGAGCATGTTGTAGGTGCCCGCCGAGCCGCAGCAGAGATGGCCTTCCGCCGGCTCGCGCACCGTGAAGCCGGCGCGGGCGAGCAGCGTCTTCGGCGCGCTCTTGATCTGCTGGCCGTGCTGCAGCGAGCAGGCGGCGTGGTAGGCGACGGTCAGCTTCTCGGGGAGCACCGGCGCGCCGAGCTCGAGTGGCTCGAGATACTCGCTGATGTCCCGCGCGATCGCCGAGACGCGCGCCGCCTTCTCGGCATAGTCCGGATCGTCGCGGAAGATGAAGCCGTAGTCCTTCACCGTCGTGCCGCAGCCCGACGTGGTGACGAGGATCGCGTCGAGCCCGCCCTCCCCGTCCATCAGCCGGATCCAGGCGTCGATCATCGCCTTGGCCTGCGCATGCGACTGCTCGCGCCGGCCCATGTGGTGGACGAGCGCGCCGCAGCAGCCCTCGTTCTCGGCGAACACCACCTCGACCCCGTGCCGGGTGAGGAGCCGCACCGCCGCGGCGTTGATCCCGGGGTCGAGCACCGACTGGGCGCAGCCGCGGAGCATCGCCACCCTGCCCTTCCGCTCGCCGGTCGCCGCGAAGGCGTTCTTCTTCGCGTCGGCATCCGGCGCCGGCAGCCGCTTCGGCGCCAGCGCGATCATCGGCGCGAAGCGGGCGAGGCCGGGAAGGCTCCGGATCAGGCCAAGGAACGGCCGCGCCGCGCGCGCCCCGTTGAGCGCCAGGCGGAAGCGCTTCGGGTTCGGCACCACCGCGGCGATGACGTTGCGGGTGATGCGCTCCATGAGCGGCCGGCGATAGGTCCTCTCGATGCGCACCCGCGCCTGGTCGACGAGGTGCATGTAGTCGACGCCCGAGGGGCAGGTCGTCATGCAGGACAGGCAGGAGAGGCAGCGGTCGACATGCAGGGCGACCTCCTCGCTCGCCGGCTTGTCGTTCTCCAGCATGTCCTTGATCAGGTAGATGCGACCGCGCGGACTGTCGAGCTCGTCGCCGAGCAGCACATAGGTCGGGCACGTGGCGGTGCAGAAGCCGCAATGGACGCAGGTGCGGAGGATCTTCTCCGCCACCGCGGTATCGGGATCGGCGAGCTGCGCCAGGGTGAAGTTGGTCTGCATCGTCTCGCTATAGCCCCGCGTACATGCGCCCGGGGTTGAGGATCCCTTGCGGGTCGAAGGTCGCCTTCAGGCGGCGCTGGAGGTCCATGACCGGTGCCGGCAGCGGCTCGAACACCTCGACTGCGAGGCGCACATGGTCGGGCGCCCGGACCAGCGTCGCATGGCCGCCGAAGCGCGCCGTCGCCTCGCGCACCACCATGGCACCGGCGGAGTCCCCCGTGTCGGTTGCGGCCAGCCAGACCAGCCCGCCGCCCCAGTCGTAGATCACCCGGCAGGGCAGCGTCCGCTTCAGCTCCTCGACGATTCTGGGCCCGTCGCTCGGCTTCACCGAGAGCCGCCATACCACCGCCCGGCGCGAGGCACCGAGTACCGCGAGGTCGCGGACCGCGGTCCACACCGCCTCCGACGCCTCCCTCGGCAGCACTTCCGCCTTGCCGAACGCGGCGAGCGCGGCGACCAGCTTGTCCGTTCGCTCCGTCACCGAGGCGTGGAAGCCGTCGAGCCGCACGAAGGTCCGCGCCGCCTCGTGCTCGAACGGCGGCAGGTGGGTCGCGCCGGTCACGCCCCAGGGCGAGGCGAGCGCCGCCGACAGCGCCTTGATGGCATTCGTGTCGTCGAGGCCGGAGATGACGATGGTCGCCTCCGTCTCCGGGATCGGCGTCAGCTTGAAGCTGAGCTCGGTGAAGATGCCGAGCGTGCCCCACGATCCGGCCATGAACTTCACGAGGTCGTAGCCGGTGACGTTCTTCATCACCCGGCCGCCGTTCTTGATCACCTCGCCGCGGCCGTTCACGGCCCGGCTGCCGATGAGCGCATCCCGCGCGGCGCCGGCCTGGATGCGGCGTGGACCGGAGAGGTTGGCCGCTGCCACCGCGCCGATCGTCGGCGTGCCGGTCGAGGCGAGGAGCGTGCGGTGGTCGATCGGCTCGAAGGCGAGCCGCTGGCGGTTCTGGGCGAGCAGCTTCTCGACGGTGTCGAGCGCGGTGCCGGCCTTGACCGACATCACCAGCTCGGACGGCTCGTAGAGCGTCAC
>JAEVZM010000109.1 GCA_023392225.1 Pseudomonadota bacterium | reverse complement strand
CGTGGAGCCCGCGGCGTCAGCGGCGAGCGATGCGCCGCCGGTCACCACCGACGACACGCCGGCCGGCCCCGGCGCGGACGACTCGGCCTGGCTGCCGGTGCTGCACGAAGGCGCCACGATCCGGCTGCCGGCGGCGAGCATCGTCGCCGTCCATGCCAACGCCCACTACACCTACGTCTTCGACGGCGCCGAGAAGCACTTCTGCCAGCTCGCCATTGGCGACGTCGAGGCGCGGCTCGACCCCGCCCGCTTCGCCCGCGTCCACCGCAGCCACATCATCAATGTCGAGCGGATCGTCCGGGTGCGGAAGACCGGCGACAACGGCCTCGTCGAGCTCGCCGGCGGCGAAGGCTACACCGTGCCCGTGAGCCGCGGCCGCATGGCATGGGTCAAGACCCAGATTGCGCCGGCCAGCGTGTCGCCGCCGGTGACCGCCCACGGTCTGCCCGGCTAGGCGCCCCGCAACCCGCCCCCATTCCGACCGGCACCGCCGGCAGGCATCCATCGATGCTGCGGCGCGGTGGTATCTCCGCGCCATTGCTGCCCTGCCGAAGTGAGCGAACCGGGTCGCTCTTCTCCCCAAAAACGGTCAGCATTCCTGACGCAGTTCGTGCGGGAATGGCCGCAACTCGTGCAGAATCCGGCCCCTTGGTGCATTCGGCGTTGTGACGCGCCGCGACCGGCGCCCACACTGGAATGGCACTAACCCAGCATCTCGACGATGTGCCGCGAGGACGCTGCCGGGCGGAGGACCCTGCAAGCCGAGCGGCCGGGAGGAAAACCGTGATTCCAGGCGCATTCGCCTACCACCGCCCGAAGTCCGTCCCGGAGGCGGTGGCGATCCTCGCCGAACATGGCGACGACGCCCGCCCGCTGGCCGGCGGCCACAGCCTCATCCCGGTGATGAAGCTCCGGCTCGCCGCGCCAGGCCACCTGGTCGATCTCGGCGGCATCGCCGACCTCCGCGGCATCCGCGCCGACGGTGGCGACATCGTCCTCGGCGCGATGACCACGCAGCACGACGTGATCGGCTCCGAGCTGCTCGCGACGAAGATCCCGATCCTCAAAGAAGCCGCGCTGCTCATCGCCGACCCGCAGGTCCGCTATGTCGGCACCATCGGCGGCAATGCCGCCAATGGCGACCCCGGCAACGACATGCCGGCGGTGATGAAGGCGCTCGACGCCCGCTACGAGCTGACCGGGGCCAACGGCACCCGGCAGGTCGCGGCGCGCGACTTCTACGAGGGCGTCTACACCACCGCGCTCCAGCCCGGCGAGGTGCTGACCGCGGTCCGCATCCCGGTCCCGGCCGAGGGCCACGGCTACGCCTACGAGAAGCTGAAGCGGAAGGTCGGCGACTACGCCACCGCCGCCGCCGCCGTGGTGCTGACCATGAGCGGCGGCAAGGTCGCCACCTGCGCCATCGGCCTCACCAATGTCGGCGACACCGCGCTCCTCGCCGAGGAGGCGGCGAACATCCTCGTCGGCTCGACGCTCGACGACGACACGGTCAAGCGCGCCGTCGCCGCGGCGGAGGCGATCACCTCGCCCGCCGCCGACGCGCACGGGCCACCCGCATACCGCACCAAGATGGCCGGCGTGATGCTCCGCCGCGCGCTCGCCCGCGCCGCCTCGAAGGCAAGGGGCTGAGGGAGGACCAAGATGGCCAAGACCCAGGTTTCGATGAAGGTGAACGGCAAGCAGGTCGACGCGCTGGTCGAGCCCCGCACGCTGCTCATCCATTTCCTCCGCGAGGAGCTCCGCCTCACCGGCCCGCATATCGGCTGCGAGACCACCCATTGCGGCGCCTGCACGGTCGACATCGACGGCATGTCGGTGAAGTCCTGCACCCGCTTCGCCGTCCAGGCCGATGGCTGCGAGGTGATCACCATCGAGGGCATCGCCAATCCCGACGGGACGCTCCACGCGCTGCAGGAGGGATTCCGCGAGATGCATGGCCTCCAGTGCGGCTTCTGCACGCCGGGCATGATCACCCGCGCCTACCGGCTGCTTCAGGAGAACCCGCAGCCGAGCGAGGACGAGATCCGCCACGGCATCTCCGGCAATCTCTGCCGCTGCACCGGCTACCAGAACATCGTCAGGGCCATTCAATACGCTGCCGCCAAGCTCGCCGGCACGCCGTTCCAGGAGGCCGCGGAATGAACGACACCACCCTCACCTCCACGCAGCGCGCCGAGAAGCTCGAGGGCCTCGGCTGCAAGCGGAAGCGCGTCGAGGACATCCGCTTCACGCAAGGCCGGGGCAACTATGTCGACGACATCAAGCTGCCCGGCATGCTCTATGGCGACTTCGTCCGCTCGCCCTATGCCCATGCCAAGGTGAAGTCGATCGACGCCTCGGCCGCCAAGGCGCTGCCCGGCGTCGCCGCGGTGCTGACCGCCGCCGACCTCAAGCCGCTCGGCCTCCACTACATGCCGACGCTCGCCGGCGACGTGCAGGCGGTGCTCGCCGAGGAATACGTCCTCTTCCAGAACCAGGAGGTCGCCTTCGTCCTCGCCGACGACCGCTACGTCGCCGCCGACGGGGTCGAGCTGGTCGAGGTCGACTACGACGAGCTGCCGGTGCTGGTCGACCCGGCAAAGGCCATGCTCCCGGACGCGCCGGTGATCCGCGAGGACCGGAAGGACCTTTCCGACGGTGCCCATGGGCCGCGGAAGCACTACAACCACATCTTCAACTGGCAGGCCGGCGACAAGGCCGCGGCCGACGCCGCCTTCGAGAAGGCCGACGTCACCATCAAGGAGATGATCGCCTACCAGCGCGTCCATCCCTCGCCGCTCGAGACCTGCCAGTGCGTCGCCTCCTACGACAAGATCACCGGTGACCTGACGCTCTGGGGCACCTTCCAGGCGCCGCACGTCATCCGCACCGTGGCCTCGCTCATCTCCAAGATCCCCGAGCACAAGATCCACGTCATCGCCCCGGACATCGGCGGCGGCTTCGGCAACAAGGTCGGCGCCTATTCCGGCTACATCTGCGCCATCGTCGCCTCGATCGTCACCGGCAAGCCGGTCAAGTGGGTCGAGGACCGCATCGAGAACCTCACCACCACCGCCTTCGCCCGCGATTTCTTCATGGAGACCGAGATCGCCTGCACCAGGGACGGCAAGGTGCTGGGCCTGCGCTGCAACACGCTTGCCGACCACGGCGCGTTCGACGCCTGCGCCAATGCCAGCAAGTGGCCGGCCGGGCTGTTCTCGATCATCTCCGGCTCCTACGACTTCCCCGCGGCCTGGTGCTCGGTCGACGGCGTCTACACCAACAAGGCGCCGGGCGGCGTCGCCTATCGCTGCTCGTTCCGGGTCACCGAGGCGGCCTATGCCGTCGAGCGCGCCATGGACGTGATGGCCCACAAGCTCGGCATGGACCCGGCCGAGTTCCGCATGAAGAACCTCATCAGGAAGGAGCAGTTCCCCTACACCTCGGCCTTCGGCTGGCAGTACGATTCCGGCGACTACCAGCCGGCGCTCCAGAAGGCGATGGACACCGTCGGCTATGCCGCGCTCCGGGCCGAGCAGAAGGCGAAGCAGGCGGCGTTCCAGCGTGGCGAGACCCGCGAGCTGATGGGCATCGGCATCTCGTTCTTCACCGAGATCGTCGGCGCCGGGCCGTCGCGGGCCTGCGACATCCTCGGCATCGCGATGTTCGATTCCGCCGAGATCCGCATCCACCCGACCGGCTCGATCATCGCCCGCCTCGGCACCAAGAGCTAGGGCCAGGGCCACGAGACCACCTATGGCCAGATCATCGCCTCAGAGCTCGGCATTCCGGCGGAGCTGATCACCATCGAGGAGGGCAACACCGACACCGCCCCCTACGGCCTCGGCACCTACGGCTCGCGCTCGACCCCGGTCTCGGGTGCGGCGACCGCGATGGCGGCGCGGAAGATCAAGGCCAAGGCGCAGATGATCGCCGCCTACCTCCTCGAGGTCCATGACGACGACCTCGAATGGGACGTCGACCGGTTCCGCGTCCGCGGCAACCCCGAGCGCTTCAAGACCATGACCGAGCTCGCCTGGGCCGCCTATCACGAGGTGCCGCCCGGCATGGAGCCCGGGCTCGAGGCGGTCGACTACTACGACCCGCCGAACTTCACCTACCCGTTCGGCGCCTATATCTGCGTCGCCGACATCGACGTCGATACGGGCGAGACGAAGATCCGCCGCTTCTACGCCCTCGACGACTGCGGCACCCGCATCAACCCGATGATCATCGAGGGCCAGGTGCATGGCGGGCTGACCGAGGCCTTCGCCATCGCCATGGGCCAGGAGATCGCCTACGACGAGAACGGCAACTGCACCACCGGCTCGTTCCAGGACTATTTCCTCCCCACCGCAGTCGAGACCCCGCGCTGGGAGACGGACTGGACCACCACGCCCTCGCCGCATCATCCGATCGGTGCCAAGGGCGTCGGCGAGAGCCCCAATGTCGGCGGCGTGCCGGCCTTCTCCAACGCCGTCAACGACGCCTTCGCCTTCCTCGGCGCCGGCCACATCCAGATGCCGCACGACCACTGGCGGACCTGGCAGGTCGCCGAGCGGCTGGGGCTGCATAAGTAGCGGCGGGGCGGCTACCATCGGACCCTGTTTCCGACAGGGAGGACCGAAGGCATGGAGACTGCGAGCGCGACGACCGGCTTCAAGGAGGCCGAGCGGGCC
>JAEVZM010000075.1 GCA_023392225.1 Pseudomonadota bacterium | reverse complement strand
GGCGAGGAGGAGCTGCTCGCTCTCGTCGCCGGGCGCGCGGGCGGGAATCGTCCGCACCTTCGAGAAGTTGACGCCGTCGAGCGCGACGAGGTGAACGTCGTGGCCGTCGACCACCACCGGCATCATGTTGTCGGTGGCGCCATTCAGCATGCGGAGGCGGACCACCTCGCCGGGGGCGATGGTGATGCGCTGCACCGGGAGCTGGGTGCCGACCGGCTCGGTCTCCTTCCCCGGCTCGCTGTTGTGCGTCTCCTTGAAGAACGGCTCGCCGTTGAGGAGGTAATAGCGGAGCGCGTAGTCGCCGGTGGTGAAGCCGCCGCGGAGGTCCGTGCGCTCGCCCATGATCGTGACGTAGCCGCCGAAGGTGTGCCACATCGCGTTCTGGACCGGCTCGTACTGCCAGACGTCGGGATCGTCCTCGCTCGGGAAGAGGCCGATGTCCTGGACGGCGAGGAAGATCTCGCGGGCCGCCGCGATCTCCGGCACCTCGTCGATCGCGCCGCGGACGATCAGCGGCCCGGCGAGGCCGGTCGCGACCTGTACCGCCGTCGCGCCGTGCTTGTGCGGGTGGTAGAAATTGAAGCCGGGCGGATGGTCGGCCGGCAGCTCGAAGACGTAATCCTTGCTCTCGCCGGGGCCGACGACGATCTGCGGCGCCAGCGGATCGGAAGTGCCGACCGGCTCGAAGACGTGCGGCACCACGTCGAGGCCGTGGACGTGAAGGTTCGTCGCATCGAGCCCGTGCGGGACGTTGTGGTCCCCCGGCCAGCCGGACGAATCGTAGGGCGGCAGGCTGTTCTTGAGGCGGATGCGGAGCGTCGCTCCCGGCCTGGTGACGATCGCCGGGCCGGGAATCTGGCCGTTATAGGCGCGGAGGCGGACGCGATGGCCGTCGAGGACGGTTTCCTTGATCGCAGTCTCGAGCTCGATCCAGTCGCCCTCGACGGGCGCCGGTTCCGCGGCCGGGGCCGGAGCGTCCTCCGCGAAGGCCTGCGGCGCGCCGGCGCCGAGCGCCACCGCGGCCGAGCCGGCAAGCAGCTGCCGGCGTGTCACGTCTTCCATGGATTTCCCCCCGCGCAGGCCACGGTCGACCGCCCCGCGAGCGCGACCATACACCCGGTCCCTGCGGTCCGCATCAGGCCTTGGGGGTCAGGCCTCGCGCATCAGGCCTCGGGCATCAGTCAGAGCCCGGACGGGGCCGTTCTCCCCTGAACCCCGCGCTCCATCCGACGACCAGCCAGTAGACCAGGCCGGCGACGAAGCCGGGAGCGAGGTAGAAGGCGAGGCTGAAACCGTCCCACGGGGTGCCTGCGGCGACATCGTCGAGCAGGAACCCGGCGGCACCGACACCGCCGCCGACGGCCAGCCAGAACCACACCGAGCGGATCCGGAAGCCCTCGGCGACCACCACCGCCACGACCCAGGGGACGAAAGCGAAGCCGCCGGCATAGAGCGAGGTCCACACGGCGAGAATCGGAACCCACGGCAGCGCTTCCCCGGACGGGCGGACCGCCGTGAGCCCGACGGCGACGGTCAGCCCGGCGGCCACCATCGCCAGCACGAAGCCGAGCGGGACGAGGAAGAGAAGGCGGAGGAAGGTGGCCAGCGCGGCGGCCTCAGTCGATCATCGCCTCGAGCGCCATCCGCTCGCGAATCCGGAGCCGCTCGCTCTCGCTCTTGAGCTGGCCGCAGGCGGCGAGGATGTCGCGGCCGCGCGGAGTCCGAATCGGCGAGGCGTAGCCGGCGCGGTTGACGACGTCGGCGAAGCGCTCGATCTGCTCCCAGTCCGAGCACTGGTAGTTGACGCCGGGCCACGGATTGAACGGGATCAGGTTGATCTTGGCGGGGATGCCCTGGAGCAGCCGCACCAGCTCGCGCGCGTCCGCCAGCGAATCGTTGACGTCCTTCAGCATCACATATTCGAAGGTGATGCGGCGGGCGTTGGAGAGGCCGGGATAGGCGCGGCAGGCGTCGAGCAGCTCGGCGATCGGGTATTTCTTGTTGAGCGGCACCAGCATGTCGCGGAGGTCGTCGCGGACGGCATGGAGCGAGATGGCGAGCATGACGCCGATCTCGTCGCCGGTGCGCGGGATCATCGGCACGACGCCGGAGGTCGAGAGCGTGATGCGGCGCTTGGAGAGGCCGATGCCGTCGCCATCGGCGGCGATGAGCAGCGCGGTCTTGACGTTGTCGAAATTGTAGAGCGGCTCGCCCATCCCCATCATCACGATGTTGGAGACGAGGCGGCCGGTCGACGGCGCGGCGACGCCCTCGCCGACCGTGCGGCCGGGATAGTCGCCGAGACGGTCGCGGGCGATGAGGATCTGGCCGACGATCTCCTCGGGCGTCAGGTTGCGCACGAGCTTCTGGGTGCCGGTGTGGCAGAAGCTGCAGTTGAGCGTGCAGCCGACCTGGCTCGAGACGCAGAGCGTGCCGCGGCCTTCCTCGGGAATGTAGACGGTCTCGACCTCGACCGGACGGCCGGCGCCGCGGGGCGGAAAGCGGAGCAGCCACTTGCGGGTGCCGTCGTCGGAAACCTGCTCGGTGACGATCTCCGGCCGGGCAAGCGCGAAGTGGCGGGCAAGCTCGGCCCGAAGGTCCTTCGAGACGTTGGTCATCGCCTCGAAATCGGTGGCGCCGCGGATGTAGAGCCAGTGCCAGAGCTGGGCGACGCGCATGCGCGCCTGGCGCTCGGGGATGCCGATGCCGGCCAGCGCTTCCGCCAGGCCCTCACGCGACAGGCCGACCAGCGACGGCTTCACGTCACGCAGGTCAATCCCGGTCTGGGCAGGCCCGGTCGGGGCTGGGTTCGCGGTATCGAGCATGACGGTCCTGAAAAACGAAGCGGGGGCCGGATGGTTCTTTCCGGCCCGATATGGGAACGGCGGGCGTCACACGGAAGCCGTCGTCCCCCGCCTCCTATAGCAGGAACCCGGCCGCTATGGGCATTCCTTGGCGATCGCGTCGAGCGCGGCGGTGATGCCGGACAGCGAATAGGTGTCCGTGGTCAGCGTGCCGCGCCGTGACTTGCCGGTGACGATCATCCGCGTGCCGCCCTTCATGGCGGCGATGAGCTCCGACTCCTGCGACGGATTCTCGATCCAGGCGCTGTCCTTGTCGGTGAACATGACGAACTTGTTGCTGCCGTCGATCTCCACCGTCACCTTGACGTTGTCGGCAAAGGGGTAGCCGATGATGGTGCTGGCCTCGTTACGGATGTTCTTGCCAGGGATGCTGGTCACCATAAAGAACACCGGATCGCGCGCCGAGACGTTGTTCGGCTGGTACTTGGAATCCTGCGGCTGGGAAGCCACGAAACACATCTTGCCGTTCGAATCCGACGAGGTGTAGGCACCCCACTGCTTGAACGTGCCGATGCTCGTCGCGGCATGTGCGGGGGCCGCTGCGATCGCCGCAGCGACAAGGGCCCCGGCCGTGAAGAGAGTGCGTGCGTTCATGATCGTTTTCACCGGTTCGCTAGCTCTCCAGCCCTTCCGCGCGGGCCAGAAACCTTACCCAAACTGCGCCAAACAGGGTTACTTTTCAGTAAATCCCGTGACGCGCAAGCCCTGCCTGACTTCCGCGCCGAGCCTACGAAAAGGCCGAAAAAATCGACAAGAATGTGGTCACGCGGGATGGAAACCGGCCGCGCGCCTGATTCGGCGCGGCGATGATGACCCGATCGGCGGCGAATGTCGCCACCCTCAAGCCTTCCGGTCCCAGAAGCCGCCCGGCGCCGGCCGTACCGGCGCCGCCGCCTCCGCCAGGGCGTGCCGCGCCGCGTCGCGATGGCGCGGCGTAATATGCGCCCGCACGGTCGAGATCGCCGCGAGCAGGATGGTCACGTCGTCGGCGAAACCGACCCCGGCGAGGATGTCCGGGACCGCGTCGAAAGGCAGCACGAAATAGGCGAGCGCGGCGAGGAGCACCGCCCGGACCCGGTGTGGCGTCGCAGGGTCCAGGGCGCAGTAATAGGCCGCGACCAGATCCTCCGAGAAGGGAACCGCCCGCGCCGCGCGCCGGAAGGTCGACCAGAACTTGCCGCGAACGCGGGTCTCTCGCGCGGCCTCGTCCTCCGGCCCGAGAATCTCGCCAAATTTCACGTCTGCATCGGCCATTCGCGTTCCTCGTCTCGCACGCGCACCGGAAATGGGGATTGCCGGCGGTTTCCGCAACGGCCGGATCAGGCGCCGGCGATGCGATCCATCGCCTCGGCCAGCCGGATGTCGCGGGCGGTGACGCCACCGGCATCATGCGACGTCAGCACCACGGTGACCTTGTCGTAGACGTTGGTCCATTCCGGGTGATGATCCATCTTCTCCGCGACCAGCGCCGCCCGGGCCATGAAGCCGAAGGCCTCGCTGAAATCGGCGAACCGGTAGGTGCGGGTGATGGCATCGCGGTCCGGCGCCGCGGCCCAGGCCGGCAGCGCTGCAAGCGCGGCGGCCCGTGCCGCGGGATCGAGCCGGTCAGAGCCAGGCGGCGCCATGGCCCTGCCATCCCGTCTGGAGCGGCGGCGCGCGAAGCGGATACTCCTCCTCGATCACATAGGGGCCGCCGCCGACCGAGTTGCGCGAGGAGAAGAGGACGAAGCGCTCGACCGGGAACGGCTCGGTGGAGAAGCCACCGCGGAGCGAAAGATAGTCGGCCACGTCGCGCGGGGTGGTGCCGCGGAGCCGCGCCAGGGTGACATGCGGGATGTACTTGCGCTGCTCCGGCGGCAGCCCGATGCGCTGCAGCCGCCGCTCGTGCTCGGCCTGCAGCTCGAGCAGCTCGCGACAAGGCTGGATCCGCGCGACGATCGAATGTGGCTTCTTGCTGCCGAAGGCCGTGATGCCGTCGATGGCGACCTCGAAACCGGCCCGGTTCACACCCCCGAGGGTGTCGGCGATGTCGTTGGCGACGTCCATGTCGATGTCGCCGACGAAGCGGAGGGTGATGTGGTAGTTCTCCCGGTCGATCCAGCGGGCGCCGGGAAGTCCGCCCCGCAGGAGGGAGAGTCGGTCCCCGATCTCGACGGGGATCTCGATGCCGGTAAACAACCGCGGCATGGCACACCTCCTGCTGCGAATCGGCACGACAAGCATCACGCAGCGCACAACGCGCGTAAAGCCCGTTTAGTTCGCGGCCTCCGCCTCAACGATGAGCGATTCGACCGCCGGCACGATCCGGGCGACGATGACCGCGACGCCCGCGGCATTGGGGTGGAGCCCGTCGGCCTGGTTGAGCGCGGCATCGGTGGCGACGCCGTCGAGGAAGAACGGATAGAGGATCGCCCCATGCGCCGCCGCCAGCTCCGGATAGATGGGATTGAATTCGGCGGCGTAGTCCGCCCCGAGATTGGGCGGCGCCATCATCCCGGCGAGGAGCACCGGCAGGCCGCGCTCCTCGAGCCGGGCCAGCAGCCGGTCGAGGGCATCGCGGGTGATGGCCGGGTCGACGCCGCGGAGCGCATCGTTGGCGCCGAGCTCGACGATGACCGCATCGGCGTCCTCGCCGACCGACCAGTCGACCCGGGCGAGGCCGTCGCTGGCGGTGTCGCCGGAGACGCCGGCATTGACGATGACGACATCGTGACCGCGGGCGCGGAGCGCCGCCTCGAGCGCGCCGGTGAAGGCGTCCGGCGATTCGAGGCCGTAGCCGGCGGTGAGGCTGTCGCCCAGGGCGACGATGCGGAGCGGGTCGGCCCGCGCCGGCAACAGCGCCACGGCGAGCGCGAATGCCGCAAGGCCAAGGGTCTTTATCAACACGCGGGTTCCCCCATATGACGCAATTCGGGCCGCTGACGTCCGGACATCATATAGGGGCACGGGGAATGGCCGGACCAGTGATCGCCTGCGAGGACCTCCATATCCGCCTCGGCACCGGCGCGGTGGCGGTCGACGTGCTGCGCGGCATCGACCTCGCGGTGGGCGCCGGCGAGAGCCTCGGCCTGGTGGGTCCGTCGGGCAGCGGCAAGTCGACCCTCCTCATGGCGCTCGCCGGCCTCGAGCGGCCGACCTCGGGCCGGATCCGGATCGAGGGCACCGACATCACCGACCTTTCGGAAGATGCGCTGGCGCGGCTCCGCGGGGCGAAGATCGGCATCGTCTTCCAGTCCTTCCACCTCATCCCCAGCATGACCGCGCTCGAGAACGTGGCCGTGCCGCTGGAGCTCGCCGGCGCCGGCGACGCCTTCGCCCGGGCCGAGGCCGAACTCAGGGCGGTGGGCCTCGGCGAGCGCCTCAAGCACTACCCCGCCGAGCTTTCCGGCGGCGAGCAGCAACGGGTCGCGATCGCCCGCGCCCTCGCCCCCGAGCCGGCGATCCTCCTCGCCGACGAGCCGAGCGGCAATCTCGATTCCCGGAACGGCACGATGGTCGCCGATCTCCTGTTCGAGGCCAACACGGCCCGCGGCATGACCCTGGTGCTGGTCACCCACGACGCGGCGCTCGCCACCCGCGCCGGCCGCGCCATCCGGCTCAATTCAGGGCGGGTGGTCGAGGACGCTGCGGCGAGCATGGCAGCGGCCGGCTGATGGCGTCGCTTGGCGATCACGCGGCAACGCCAGCCTTGGGAAGACGCATGACCGGCTCCGGGCTCCTGCCGCTCGCCGTCCGCTTCGCCCGCCGCGAGCTGCGCGGTGGCCTGAGGGGCTTCGGCATCTTCCTCGCCTGCATCGTGCTCGGCGTCGCCACCATCGCCGGCGTCGGCTCGGTGGCGCGCGGCATGACCGAGGGCCTCGCCCGCGAGGGCCGCGCCATCCTCGGCGGCGACATCGCGGTGACGCTGCTGCAGCGCGAGGCGAACCCGGCGGAGCACGCCTGGCTGAGTGACAAGGGCACGGGCGCGACCGTGGCGACCATGCGGGCGATCGCCCGTAGCGACACCGGCGACGGGCAGGCGCTGGTCGAGCTGAAGGCCGTCGACGGCGGCTATCCGC
>JAEVZM010000073.1 GCA_023392225.1 Pseudomonadota bacterium | reverse complement strand
GTGCTGAGCGGCTGGGTCTGGTTCCGCGCCGCCTCGTTCGACCATGCGCTGAGCGTGTTCGCCGGCCTCGTCGGGCTGAACGGCGTCGGCAGCCCATCGATCCTGATGCAGGTCGAGCTGAAGTGGTTCACCATCGCGGTGATGGTGATCGGCTGGCCTCTCGCCATCTTTGGGCTGCCGCGGCCCGGGTTGCGGCTCTCTTCCGAGCGCCTGCGACTCGCCCTTTACGGGGCTGGCGACACGGTGATGATGCTGTTCCTGTTCGGCCTGTCGGCGATCTCTGTGGGCGCTGCCGCCTACAGTCCGTTCCTCTATTTCCAGTTCTAGGGAGGCGCATCGTCATGCCGCTGATGATGAGGTTCCGGCGCTGGTGGGCCGTCATCTTCTTCGTCGTTCTCCTCCTTCCGACGGCCGGCCTGTTCATCGGCGACGTCTACGACCCGCCGCACAGCGCCGAGGCGCCGCAGCCGCGATGGTGGCTCCGTGCGAGCGAGCGGCTCGACCCCTTCATCAACGATTTCTTCGGCTTCCGCGCGGCGGTGCTCTACGCCCACAACACATGGGGGTTCTGGCTCGGCGGCGCCGGCAACAAGGACGTCGCCGTAGGCAAGGACGAGGCGCTGTTCTACCGCAACGACGAGGCGATGGAGCAGTCGTTCGGCGAATTGCTGCGCGAGCGTCGCGTGCTGAAGACGGTGGACTACGTGGCCGAGCTGAACGCGAAGATGAAGGCGAGCGGTGGCCGCTTCGTCATGCTCGTCGCGCCCAACAGCCAGACGATGACGCCGGAGGCGTTGTCCAGCGCAACCCGGGCCGGGCCGCCATACTTCACGGAGTACGATTTTCTCGCGCGCCGGATGAAGAAGCGCGGGCTGCCGTTCGTCGACCTGCGCCCGTTGCTGCGAAAGGCCGCCGAAGAGGGGCCGATATACCGGCGCAACGACACCCACTGGAACGCCCGGTCGGCGCTGATTGCCTTCAATGCGGCGATGGCTGCGGTCGGCCGGCCGGATCTGGCCTATTCGGCCGAGGAGGTGCTCGGAGAGCCCTATGAGCGATGGGACGGAGATCTCGTCCGTTTGCTCGGCCTGCCGAAATCAGATCGTCCCGATATCGATTTCGAGGCGATCTCCCCGCCCTCGGCGCCGGCAGTCGAGATCGAGGATTTGTTCACCGACGAAACCAAGAAGGCTGCGTATTACGCCTTCGAGGTGGAGCAGCCGGGACCGCGAATCATGGTGCTGGGCGACTCCTTCGCGAATTTCTTCTGGCGCAGACTCCTTGCCGGACGGACCTCGGCCTACGCCTTCATGCACCACCATTGGTGTCAGGCCGATGAGGGCGCCATCGATCGGTTCAAGCCCGACATCCTGATCTACATGCCGGTCGAGCGATATCTCGCCTGCTAGGGCGTCGGTCGCGCCCGGCCCGCTGTGGCGATCTTCGCCGGCGCGACGCGGGTCCGATGGCTCAGACGCCGTAGCGCGACAGGTCCGGCTGGGTGGCGAGCGCGGCGGCGGCAATCTCCTCGACGCGCTCCAGCTCCTCGCCTTCGAGCTCGAGCCGCGGCGTGCGCACCACGGTGGAGGTGCCGCGGACGATGCCCTCGACGACCTTGATGTTCTGGACGAACCGGTGCGAGACGTCGAGGTGGAGGAGGGGCATGAACCAGCGGTAGATCTCGCGGGCCTCCTCGTAGCGGCCGGCGGCCGCGAGGCGCTAGATCGCGACCGTCTCCTTCGGGAAGGCGCAGACCAGGCCCGCCACCCAGCCGACCGCGCCGAGCATGAGGCTCTCGAGGGCGAGGTCGTCGACGCCGGTGAAGATCGCGTAGCGGTCGCCGACCCGGTTGAGGATGTCGGTGATGCGACGGACGTCGCCGGAGGACTCCTTCATCGAGACGAAGTTCGGCTCGTCGGCGAGCTCGGCGAACATCGCCGGCGTGATGTCGACGGCATAGGCGACCGGGTTGTTGTAGACCATGATCGGCAGGTCGGTGGCGCCGGCCATGGTGCGGAAATGCGCCATGGTCTCGCGCGGGGTCGAGACATAGCGCATCGCCGGCAGCACCATCAGTCCGTCGAGGTCGAGATCCGCGGCGCGCTCCGCCAGCCGGGCGGCGGCCCGGGTCGAATCCTCGGCGATCGTCAGCATCACCTTCACGCGCCCCGCCGCCGCCTCCTTGGCGGCCGCGGCGATCGCCACCTTCTCGTCGGCGGTCAGCGTCGAGGCCTCGCCAAGCGAGCCGCAGCAGATCACCGCATCGACGCCGCCCTCGATCTGGAAGTCGACATCGGCCTTGACCGCCGCGAGGTCGATATTCTGGTCCCCGTCCATCTTGGTGGTGATCGCGGAGTAGACGCCGCTCCAGACAGTGTCGGTCATGGTTGCCTCCGGGTAGAGTGTCGACAGAGTGTCTCTTGAATGCCCTCTCGCGTTCAAGTCGTCGCCGAACCCATCGATCATCGGCCTGCCGGGCGTGCGCGCATTCTGAGGTGGTTTGACACCATATCGTCGCCGGTGGTCTATGCGGACGAAACAACCCGCCGAATCCGTCTCCCGAGGTGACACCGTGGACAAGCAGGACCTTCAGGCGCGCTACCGCGCCGGGCTCGAGATCACGCGCGAGGCCGGCGCCCTGGCGCTCGACTATTACCGGCGCCGCGGCTCGCTGCCGATCGAGCACAAGGGACGGCAGGACTTCGTCTCTGAGGCCGACAAGAAGACCGAGGACCTGATCGTCGAGCGGCTCGGCGCGGTGTTCGGGGACGACTCGGTGCTCGGCGAGGAGGGTGGCCTGCGCCAGAAGGGGCCTGCCCTTTGGGTGATCGACCCGATCGACGGCACCGCCAACTTCCTGCGCGGCATTCCGCACTGGTGCGTCTCGGTTGGTCTCATCGTGGACGGCAAGGCAGTGGCGGGCTTCCTCCACAACCCGGTGACCGACGAGCTGTTCTCGGCATCGATGGGCGGCGGCGCCTTTCTCAACGGCGAGCCGATCAAGGTCAGCGGCGCCACCGAGATCACCCAGTCGAACCTCGGCATGGGCTATGCCCACCGCCTGCCGCTCGCGCCCTACATCGCGGAGATGAACACCTCGCTCGCCGGCGGCTGCGACGTCCGCACGCTCGGCTCGGGGGCGCTCGACCTCGGCTTCGTCGCCGCCGGCCGGTTAGACGCCACCTTCTACCGCCACATCAACCTGTGGGACATCGCGGGTGGCCTCGCCATCGCGACCGAGGCCGGGGCGACGGCGAGCGACTTCCTCGGCGGCGAGGGGATGACCAAGGGCAACGCCATCCTCGTTGCGACCCCGGCGCTCTACGCACCGCTCCATGCGATGTTCCTGGAGGACTAGCGGCGTCTACGGCGCGCGCTTCCTCAAGAGGTAGATGTCCATGATCCAGCCCTTGGCCGCGCGTCTCGCGGCCCGGAGCTGGAGGATTTCCTCCCGCACGTCGCCGAGCGGGCCGGCGACCAGCACCTCGTCCTCCGTGCCGAGATAGGCGCCCCACCAGATGTGGAGGCCGTCGGCCGGGAGCGTTGCCAGCGTCTCGCCGGAATCGAGGAACACGACGCTGTCCTCGCTCATCCCGCCGGCCTCGCGGAGCTTCCGGCCGGTGGTGAGATGCACCGGCTCGCCGATCCGGTTGAGCGGGATGCGATGGGCGGCGGCGAGCGCCTGCGCGGCGCTGATGCCGGGGATGACGATCGTCTCGAACGCCACCGTGCCGCGGATCGCGTCGAGGATGCGCAGCGTCGAATCGTAGAGCGCCGGGTCGCCCCAGACCAGGAAGGCGCCGGCCTCGTCCTCACCGAGCGAGTCCCGGATGAGGCCGGCATAGAGCGCGGCCTTCTCGCCATGCCAGGCATCGACGCCGGCGCGATAGGCGATGCTGGTGTCGCGGGCGGGGCTTGCGGCGGTGATCCTCCGGCAGCGCGGGTTCGTCAGGAAGCGGTCGCAGATTGCCTCGCGGAGATGCACGAGGTCGGACTTCTCCGCCCCCTTGTCGAGCAGGAAGACCGCATCGACGGCGTTGAGCGCCTCGATCGCCTCGACGGTCATGTGGCGCGGGTTGCCGGCGCCGATTCCGATCACATAGAGCTTTCGCATGGCCGGGCGTGTACCCCATCGTCCACAAGTTCAGGATGCTTCAAATTGTGGCAGAGCGCGAAAGTGGTTACGCTCGCGGCAATCGTGGTCCCGTCCTTGCTTCTGCATTGCGGGACCGCTGGCCGCAACCGGCCACGGGCGCTTGTCAGCAGGGGAGAACAGGGCATGTCGAAGTGGGTTGGGTCGGTCACGCGGCGCGCGGCGCTCGCGATTGCGGCCATGGGGCTTGCTGCTGCGGCGTTCGTAACGCCCGCGGCAGCGCAGAAGGAGAAGCCGATCAAGGTCGCCGCGATCTACACGGTGCCGGTCGAGCAGCAGTGGGTCTCGCGGATCCACAAGGCGCTGACGGCGGCGCAGGAGCGCGGCGACGTCACCTATGTCTATTCGGAGAACGTCGCCAACACCGATTATGAGCGCGTCATGCGCGAATATGCCGAGCAGGGCAACGACCTGATCTTCGGCGAGGTGTTCGGCGTCGAGCAGGCGGCGCGGAAGGTCGCTGCCGACTATCCCGAGGTCGCCTTCGTCATGGGCTCCTCGTTCCAGCCGCAGGACCCGAACTTCTCGGTGTTCGACAACTT
>JAEVZM010000056.1 GCA_023392225.1 Pseudomonadota bacterium | reverse complement strand
CCGCCCGCCTTCCGCGAGGATGACCAGGATGCGCTTCGCCAGATCATGCGCGAGGCGCGCCTGTCGCTCCTGATCACCGCGACCGCCGACGGACTCCTCGCCACGCACCTGCCCCTCATCCTCAAGGCGGCGGAAGGGGAGAGTGGCGTTCTCTACGGACACATCGCCCGGGCCAACGGGCAATGGGGCGCACCCCCGACAGGAGAGGCGCTCGCGATCCTCTCGGGACCCGAGGCCTATGTGACGCCCTCCTGGTACGCCGCGAAGCGGGAGCACGGGAAGGTCGTCCCCACCTGGAACTACGTTGCCGTTCATGCCTATGGGCCGGTCGAGTTCTTCCACGACCCGGAGCGGCTGCACGACGTCGTGACGCGGCTGACCGATCGTCACGAGAGCGGCCGCCAGACGCCTTGGTCGGTGAGCGATGCCCCCGAGCCGTTCATCGCGGCCCAGCTGAAGGGTATCGTCGGCGTGCGGTTGCCGATCGCCCGGCTCGAGGGAAAGCGGAAGATGAGCCAGAACCGCTCCGAGGCGGACAGGCGCGGCGTCGCCGCGGGCCTTCGGGAGAGCGATCGCGCGGAGGACCGGCAGGTCGCGGCGATGATCCCGACAGGGCCGGAGCCGTCGGGCAGAGCCTGACGATGCCGCCGGCGCTCCCTTCATCGTCCTGCTCCCGCTGGTGATCCGCGCCGTGGCGTTGCCGGGCCTCTGAGCCGGGCGGTCACGCATCAGCTCTCGGCGGGCGTCGCTCTCGCGTTCTCCTCCATCTGGTCGAGCGCCGGCTTGTTGGCCTCGCCCCACTGATAGAGCATCTCGATCGGCTGCGCGAAGGTCCGGCCGAGGGGCGTGAGCTCGTACTCCACCCGCGGCGGCACGACGTTGAAGACATGCCGGTTGACGAGGCCGCGCTGCTCGACGTCCCGCAGCGTCTGGATCAGCATCTTCTTGGAGATGCCGGGGAGGGCGCGCTGCAGGTCGCCGGTGCGGCACCTGCCGCCGGGCCAGTGGTTGAGGGCGTGGAGGACGAGGCTGGTCCACTTCACCGCGAAGAGGTCCATCACCCGGCGCGGCAGGCATGTCTCCTCGAAGACCAGCTTGTCACCGGCGATCGTCGGCATGGTCACCTCCAGGGTACTATGTCCCTCTCCGGTGCCTAATAGCGATCTCGGCTCTAGTTGTCTATCTGAGCCCTCATCAGGCACTCAGGAAGGTCCTTGCATGTCCCGCCTCTTCGATCCCCTCCGCCTCGGCGCAGTCGAGCTGCCGAACCGCATCGTCATGGCCCCTCTCACCCGGATGCGAGCCGGCGCCGAGCGCGTGCCCAATGCGATGATGGCCGAGTACTACCGGCAGCGGGCCGGCGCCGGGCTGATCCTCAGCGAGGCGACATCCGTCTCGCCGCAGGGCGTCGGCTATCGCGGCACCCCCGGCATCTGGAACGATGCACAGACGGAAGGGTGGAGGCTCGTCACCTCGGCCGTCCACGGAGCGGGCGGCCGGATCTTCCTCCAGCTCTGGCACGTCGGACGCATCTCCGATCCAGAGCTCCTCGACGGGGAGCTCCCCGTCGCACCGAGCGCCCTCGCGGCGGCCGGCCACGTGTCCCAGCTCCGCCCGAAGCGCCCCTATCCCGTGCCGCGTGCGCTCGAGACGGAGGAGATCTCCGGGATCGTCGCCGACTTCCGGCGCGGCGCCGAGCGGGCGAGGGAAGCCGGGTTCGACGGCGTCGAGCTCCATGCCGCGAATGGCTACCTGATCGACCAGTTCCTCCAGGATTCGACCAACCGGCGGACCGACCGATATGGCGGGTCGGTCGAGAACCGGGCGCGGTTCCTCCTCGAGATCCTCGATGCGGTCATCCCGGTGTGGGGCGCGGATCGCGTCGGCGTTCATCTTCGCCCGCGCGGCGAGGAACACGACATGGGCGACAGCAACCCGAAGGCGATCTTCGGATATGTGGCCGAGCAGCTGAAGGCGCGCGGCATCGCCTTCATCTTCGTGCGCGAGATCGAGGGGCACGACAGCCTCCTCGGCGAGATCAAGCGCCGCTTCGGCGGCCCGGTCATCGCCAACGAGCTGATGACCAAGGAGGACGGGGAACGCTTCATCGAGGCGGGGTCCGCCGACGCGCTCGCCTATGGCCGGGACTACATCGCAACGCCCGACCTCGTGGAGCGCCTCAGGCTGGGCCTGCCGTTCAACAGGCAGGACAAGGGGACCTTTTACGAGGGCGGGCCGGTCGGCTACACCGACTATCCCCGTCTGGTCCCGGTGCCGGCCTGAACCGGTCCCGCCCGCGCCCGGAGCGAGCAACGCGAGTGCCTGCGCATGAACCTGATCCGCATCGCTGCCGTGCAAACGGCGGAATATCGTGACCAGGTCGATCAGGCCATCGCCTGCATCGTCGAGCTCTCGGAGAAGGCGCATGCGCTGGGCGCCTCGTTGCTCTGCTTTCCCGAGGCGTTCCTGCAGGGCTACCTGACCGACGCGGAGGCCGCGTGGCGGGTTGCCCTCGATCTCGCTTCGCCGGCGTTCCTGTCGATCCTGCGACGTCTGCCGCAATCCGGGCCGACGCTGGTCATCGGGATGATCGAGGTGGAAGACGGCCGGCTCTTCAATACCGCGATCGTCGTCGCCGGCGGGCGGCTTCTGGGCCGGTATCGCAAGATGCACCTTCTGCGCGGCGAAAGCGCATTCGACGCGGGCGTCGATGTGCCGGTGTTCGACGTCGACGGCCTCCGCTTCGGCATCAACATCTGCTTCGACACGAATTTTCCGGAAGCGGCCGAGCAGGTCGCGGCGCGCGGCGCGGCGCTGATCGTCTGTCCGGCCAACAACATGCTGCCGTTGGACAAGGCGGAGCGGTACAAGGACCTTCACAACGCGGTCCGCGGCGAGCGCTGCCGGGAGACCGGGCTGTGGCTGATCTCGGCGGACGTGACGGGAGAGCGGCCCGGCTGTGTCGCCTCAGGACCGACCGCAGTGCTCGGGCCGGATGGGGCGGTGAAGACCCAGCTGCCCCCGGGACGCCCGGGCCTCCTGGTGTTCGACCTGCCCATGTGTGGGACGCGGCCGGGCGGTCCCGGTCAGCCCTCCGCAGTCGTCCCCCCGCAATGACGCCGGTCGGTCGGGTGGGTCAGTGGGTGAGGTCGACCCGGTCCCGCCACCACTTGGCCGCGAGGTCCTGGCGCAGCGGCCGCGAGATGACGTAGCCCTGCAGCAGGTCGCACGACCAGCTCCGGAGCAGCTCCAGCATCTCCATGTCCTCGACGCCCTCCGCCACGACGTGGAGGCCGAGGCTGTGGGCGAGGTCGATGATCGCCTTGACGATGATCCGCGCCTGCTCCGAGTAGGAGCAGTCCGAGATGATCGAGCGGTCGATCTTGAGCTCGCCGAAGGGCAGCCGCTGGAGCTGGATGAGCGAGGAGTAGCCGGTCCCGAAATCGTCGATCGACAGGAGGAAGCCGCGGAGCCGCAGCCGCGTCAGGACGTCCAGCGCCGTCGCCGGATGGCGCATGGCATCGGTCTCGGTGATCTCGATGGTGATGCGCCGATGGTCCACCCCGGTGCCGGCACAACGGCTCCAGAGGCGGTCGGCGAGGGACAGGTCCTCGACATCGCTGGCCGACATGTTGACGGCGATCGTGGCGTCGATGCCCTGATCCTTCCACTCCCCGAGGATACCGAGCGCCAGGTCGAAGACGTGGTCGGAGAACTGCGCCCCAAGCCCCAGCTCCATGATCTGCGGGATGAACACGTCGGGCGTGATCATCCCCTTGGTCGGGCTGGTCCAGCGCGCCAGACCCTCGAAGCCGGACGGGATGAACGGGTGGGCATCATCGTGTGTCCCCTGCAGCAGGACCTTGGGCTGGAGATGCAGGGAGAACTCGCCGGCGGCCATGGCCTGGAGGATCTCGTTCCGCGTCGGCGGCAGCCGCGCATGGGCCTTCAAGCCGGCGAAGATCCGGCTCAGCTCCTCGAGGCGGAGGGGCTTCGGCGCGATGTCGCTGACCGAGAGGTTGTTCGCCTTGGCGAAGTGGCGCGCCGATTCAAGGACCTTCAGGTCCATGCCGCTCATGATCACGATCGGCCGGGTGAACTGCAGGCTCGACAGGCGCCTCAGAACCTCGATGCCATCGAACCGCGGCATCTGGAGGTCGATGGCGGCACAGGCGCCGGCCGAGCTGGAGAGGGCCGCGAGGAAGAGCTCGGGATCGGAGAAATACTCACTCTCGAAGCCGTTCAGCCGGGCCGCATTGGCGACGAACTCACCGATATCGGCCTCGTCGTCCAAGATGAAGATCTGGTGTTCCGACATGCCACCCCTCCGCGACAACCCGTCTAGTCCTGCTCGTCTTCGTCGACATCGCCGCGGGCCGGCGGCTCGAACAGCGACAGGATCGCCTGGCCCAGCATATCGGCGCCGAAAGGCTTGGGAAGAATGCTGTAGACCGAGCCGGGAGGGCCTTCCCGCCGCGGATCCGCCAATCCGGACATCAGCAGCACCCGGCTCTCCGGCGCGAGCGCGCGATAGGCGTCCGCGAGCGTCCAGCCGTCCATCCCGTTGGTGAGCCCGACATCCGACAGGAGGACGTCGTAACGCCGGCCTGCCCGCACGTCTGCAAGCGCCTCCTCAGCGCTGGCGACAGCGTGGACCCGATGTCCGGCATTGGTCAATATGCTCTGGACAGTCCGCAGCACCTCGGGACTGCCCTCGACCAGCAGGATCGACTTGGGCGCGAAGGCACGGGCCGCGGCGTCCGGCGGCGCATCGCCGGCGGGCTCGCCGTCATGGGCCGGCACGACCAGGTGGAACGTGGTGCCCACGCCCATCACGCTCTCGAGCGAGAGCGAGCCGCCCGACTGGCGGGCGAAGCCGTAGACCATGGCGAGGCCGAGCCCGGTGCCCTTGCCGGAGGCCTTGGTGGTGAAGAAGGGCTCGAAGATCCGCTCGCGGAGCTCCGGCGGGATGCCGGTGCCGGTGTCCGATACCGAGAACACCACGCCGGCACGGCCGAGCCGCGCCTCGCCCTCGACCGGCGCCCGCGCCACCCTGATCGTCAGCCTGCCGCCTTCGGGCATCGCATCGCGGGCGTTGATCGCAAGGTTCATGATCGCCGACTCGAGCCCGACCGGGTCGACGAAGATGTCGGGGGTGTCGTCGGCGACCTCGAGCGACAGCGTGACCCCGGTGCCGAGCGTGCCCTCGAGCAGGACGCGGAGCTCGTCGAGCGTGCTCCGCACGCCGACGACGCGCGATTCGAGCGGCTGCTTGCGGGCGAAGGCGAGCAACTTCCTGGTCAGCTCCGCCCCGCGCAGCGCCGCCCGCAGCGCGGCGTCGAGCAGCGGCCGGAGATCCGAGTCGCCGGACTTGAAGACGGCGATGTCGAGATTGCCGATGATGGTGGTCAGGAGGTTGTTGAAGTCGTGGGCGATGCCGCCGGTCAGGTTGCCGACCGCCTCCATCTTCTGCGCCTGGTGCAATTGCTCGCGGACCTGCTTCCGCTCGGTGATGTTGTCGATCGTCAGCACCGCCCCGCGGAAGAGGCCATCGGCATCGATCAGCGCCTCGCCGGCGACGTGCAGCGACAGCCGCTGTCCGTCGGCGCTGGTCACGTCGACCTCGACCGGCTTCAGCTCGCGGCCGGACCGGATCTGCGCGATGCCGTCGCGCAGCGCCGAGGGCACCTCGCCGAACAGCGTCCGCCACGGCATGCCGAGGATGCCGGCGTCGTCGGCATAGCCGAAGATCTCCCGGGCGGCGGCGTTCCAGGTGCTGAGGTCGAGCGCGGCGTCGAGGGCGACGATCCCGACCGGGGAGGCGTTGAGGATGGCGGTGATGGTCTCCATCGCCTTCCGCCGCTCCTCGGACTCCTGGACCAGCCGCTGGGTGCGCTTGCGCACCTCGTTCTCGAGGCTGATGTGCAGGAGCGCCCGGTCGAGCGTGGTCGAGATCTGGTTGCCAATGCCGGCAAGGGTCCGGATCTCCATCTCGTCGCTGGCGGTCGAGTCCGAGCCGATGAGGTGGAGATAGCCGTTGACCCTCGAGCCGGCCATAAGACGCAGCGAGACGTGACAGCCCGAGGTGCCGGCGCCGGGGAAGCGCTCGATCGGCCGGACCACCGGGCCCTGCGGCGTCGAATCGTCGGCCGTCTCGAGGTCGGTCACGGTGGGGGGGAGGGGAGCGGGCCGGGTGCCGCGCCCGACATGGCGCTCGGCCGTGAGCCGCAGGCCGTCCTCGTCGCGCTGGTAGATCCAGGCGTCCCGGACGCCGGGCAGGCCGAGGCTGCGCGAGACGGCGGTGAGCGCGACGTCGGCCGGGGTGCGGCATCGGTTCAGCCCCTCGGTCATCTCGTAGAGCGCCTGCAGCAGCTCGTAGGACTGGGAGAGCTCCTGCCGCCCCTGGTCGAGCGCGCTGAACAGATGCACGGCCTGCGCATAGGTGGAGATGAGGAGGTCGAGGATCTGCTGCTTGCGGGCGGTGATGCTATGGCGCTCGCCGGAGACCTCGATCTCGAGCGTGTCGGTGTTCTGCTCGGTTCGACGCAGGCTCTTGTTCTGCAGCAGGTAGTTGATGCGCGCCCCGAGGATGCTCTCGTCATAGGGCTTGATGATGAAGTTGTCGGCGCCGGCCTCGAGGCCGGCCAGCACGTCCTGCGGCTGGGAGAGCGAGGTGACCAGGATCACCGGGGTCTCCTCGAGGCCCGGCGTCTCCTTCAGCCGGCGGCACAGCTCGTAGCCGTCCATGCCCGGCATGACGATGTCGCTTATCAGGATGTCGGGCGGATCGGCCACGGCAAGCTGATAGGCCTCGACGCCGCTGCGGGCGGCGCTCACCGAGTAGCCCAGCTCCTTGAGGAACTGGATGAACTGGGCTGCCTGGGTCGGACTGTCCTCGGCGATGAGGACGTTGGCGACGTGCTGGTTCATGCCTGCACGCTCCTCTGGGTCATCTGCTCCACGACCAGGTCGGCGATCTCGCTCGGCGTCAGGACGTGGCGGGCCGCCCCCATCCTGACCGCCACACCGGGCATGCCGAACACCACCGACGTCTCCTTGTTCTGCGCGACGGTCACGCCCCCGGCGCGCGCCACGTCGGCGAGCCCCCGCGCGCCATCCTCGCCCATGCCGGTCAAGAGGATCGCCATGGCCTTCGCGCCGAAAGTATCGGCGACATTGCTGAACAGATATGAAACCGAGGGTCTGAATCCGTCTTCCGGCGGCCCCTGGTCGAGCCTCAGGCGGTAGAGCCGGTCGATGCCGAGATGGTAGTCGTCCGGCGCGACATAGGCACAGCCGGGCCGCGCCGTCTCGCGGTCGACGGCGATCGACACCGGCACGCCGCTGGCCCGGCTGAGCCAGCTGGCGAACCCGGTACTGAAGCCCGGCGCCATGTGCTGGACGATCAGCACCGGTACCTTGAGGCAGCCGGCGGACGCACGCAGGATCTCCATCACCGCCGGCGGCCCGCCGGTCGAGGCGCCGATGGCGATGAGCGATATCGCCGGGTGGCTGCGCTCGCGGGCATGGAAGGTGGGCGCGGTGCGGCGGGGCCTGCGCCGCACGACCTGCACCTCGGACATCAGCCGGAGGTTCAGCCGCAGCTCCTCGGCCTGGCTTTCGAAGCTCGCCGCCCCCGGGTCGATCGGCTTCGGCACGATCGCCAGCGCGCCCTCGCGCATGGCGTCGAGCCCGGGATGCACGTCCGAGGCGGCAGCACTGGCGCTGACGATGAGGATCGGCACCGGGCATTCCTGCATGATCTCGCGGGTGGCGGCGACGCCGTCCATCACCGGCATGTGGCAATCCATGAGGACGATGTCCGGACGGAGGGCCCGAACCATCTCCACCGCCTCGCGACCGTTGGTCGCCTCGCCGACCAGCTCGAGATTGGGTGCCTTGCGGATCACCCAGGCGAGCACCTCGCGCTGGGTGTCGGAATCCTCGACCAGGAGAACGCGGACCTTGCCGGCAGCGCTCATAGCACCCGCCTCACCAGATCGATGAGCATCGACTGATCGAATGCGGATTTCAACATGTAGGCATTGGCGCCGAGGCGGAGGCCGCGGTCGTGGTCCTCGCGGCGCTCGAGCGCGGTGACGAGGACGATCGGGAGGTCCTTGAGCTTGCGGTCGGCGCGGACCTTCTCGGTGAGCTCGAAGCCATCCATGTTCGGCATGTCGACATCGGAGATCACGGCATCGAACTCGCCGCCCTGCAGCGCCGTCCAGGCTTCCATCCCGTCGGCGGCAGCCTTGACCTCGTAGCCCGCCGCCTCGAGGAGGCCGACCTCCATGGCGCGCGTCGTGATCGAGTCGTCGACGACGAGGAGCCGGGGCTTGCCCTGGCGGCGGCGCCGGTCGAGGCCGCGCTCGACCCGTTGGCCGCGGGTCGACAGCGTGTCGAGCACGTCGCCGACGCGCAGCACCAGGCTGAGCTCGCCGCTGCCCAGCAGCCCGGTGGTCAGGATGTGGCGGACACGCAAGAGCGGCGGCCGCAGCTCCTTCACCACGACCTCGCAGTCGCCGATGATGTCGTCGACGATGACCACGCCGCGGCGCCCGCCTTGGCGCAGCAGGAGGCCGCTGCGCAGTCCGGCCCGGTGGACCGGTGCGACGGCGAGGCCGAAAGCCTCGGCGAGATCGCCGATCGGCACCAGCTCGTCGTCCAGCTGGAGGCCGCCGCGGAGCATGGCGGCATCGCACTCGGCGGCCGACAGCCCGACGCTGCGCTCCACCGCCTCGAGCGGGCACACCACCGTGGTCGCGCCGGTGCGCACCGCGATGCCGCGAAAATTGGCGAGCGCCGCCGGCACCTCGAGGGCGAGGATCGTGCCGGCGCCGCGCTCCGAGCGGACGATCCGGGCATTGCCGCCGAGCCGCTCGGCACGCTCGCGGACGATGGCGAGGCCGAGGCCGCGGCCGGAGACCGGGCTGATCATGCTGGTGGTCGACAGGGTCGGGTGGAAGACGAGGTCCATCACCTCGGCCTCAGTGAGCTTGTCGGCCTCCTCGGGCGCGTGCAGCCGGCTGCGCACCGCGGCCTGGCGGACCGCGACGGCGTCGATGCCCCGGCCGTCGTCGGCGATCTCGATGCGCACCCGCCCGCCATCCACCGGCGCGATCGATACCGATATCGTTCCCGCGACCGGCTTGCCGGCCCGGGCCCGCAGCTCGGGGGCCTCGATGCCGTGGTCGACAGCATTGCGGACGACATGGAGCAGCGGGTCCTTGATCAGCTCGGCGATCTGGCGATCGATCAGCAAGTCGCCGGAGGTCGCCTGCCAGCGGACCGACTTGCCGAGCTCCCGGCCGAGATCGGCCACCATGGCGGGGAACACCGCGAGCAGGTCGCCGGCCGGCATCATCCGGGCCTGGCGCAGCTCGACGACCAGCTGATCGACCACCGAGCGCAGCACGCGCTCGTCCTCGGACAGGCCGGCGTGAAGCCGCCGCAACGAATCGTCGAGCCGGCGGAGGTCGTCGCCGTCGCCCCGGTCCCGGTGCCCCTCGCGCGTCGAGCGCTGGCCGAGGCGAAACGCGGCAAGGTCGGCGGAGAGCCGCCGCACCTCGTCGAGGCGGGCGCGGCTCGCGAGCTTCGGTGCCAGCAGATCCTCGGCCATCATCCCCAGGCGCTGGATCCGGTTGGCCTCGAGCCGGACGAACGCCGGCGCCGCCGTGCGCGGTGAAGGGGAAGGTGCGGCCGCGGCTTCGGCGGTCATCGCC
>JAEVZM010000034.1 GCA_023392225.1 Pseudomonadota bacterium | reverse complement strand
GAGGAAGCGACCGGCCGCCGACGCTTTCGCCTGTTCTGACGGTTCTCCTTGAACCGGGCCGAGCTTGCGGCTATCACACCCGCAATGCCGCATTAGCTCAGTCGGTAGAGCACCTCATTCGTAATGAGGGGGTCGTTGGTTCGAGTCCGACATGCGGCACCATTCCACTTCGAAATGTCGTTCGTTCTCAACTACTTGTCTGGAGAACATATCCTCCGACCCCTCTTTGCGCCCCCCTTCGGCGACGCGAAGTGAATCGCATCCGGGCGGACGCGCTCTGACAAGCGCGCACCCTTCACGGGGCGCTTTCGCGCAGATATGCTGACAGCGAGCGTACCGTTAGCAACGACACGCAATGGGCTGCCCTTTGGACTGGGTGGATATTCTCGTTCGTGGGGTGGTGACGCTGGCAACCACATTCGCCGGCGCCGCCTTCGCCTTTTGGTTTGCGGCTCGCGGACGAAAGACCGTCCGTCTTGAGGATGAGATCGCCGAGGGCAATCTCGCCCTCTTCACCTTGACAACCATCTGGAGTCGGCTTCGCCAGTATCAGCGCGAAATCATCGAGCCATGGAGAGGAAAATCCGACGCGTGGCTCAATATGCCAGTCACAGCGCCACTCGACACAGAGGAAACGACAATCAATACTCAGAAATTGGTTAACATACTTGTTTCAGAGGGAAAGGCATTTCAAGCGATTACTATTGAACCCTCTAGATATAGGCTCGCAGCTCATTTCATCGAAATGAGAAACTCTCTATCGAGCGACATATATGTTCGACTTAGAGCGGCAGGTATTAAGATTGGACAAGGCGTTCCAAATCACACAATTGAAGGCGCGCTAGGCGATGACATCGTCCATCGCCTGAAGCAATACACAGAAGCAATAATTAGCAATATTGATGAAGATGTTGAAAGCTCTCGCGTTGCTTTTTATGCACTTCGTGACGCTCTAAAGCGAACCTATCCTCAAGCCAAGTTCATAAACACTCGCTGGGATGCTGACCCTGGCACAATGGATGCCACCTCATCGGAGGATCGCGCATGAGCTGAGCTACGCGCCCGTTTTGCGAAAGCAAAGGGGGGTGCGCTTCGGAGATTGAACGATGATTATTGCCATCAACATCGCGCATTGACCGGCATCAGACCACGGTCCCAAGACCTCGGTGCTGCGTACTCCAGAAGTACGCCTCTGCAATCCTCTGGAGAAGAGGTCCAACGAGGGCGAACGTTGTGCAAGTGAAAGGCGACAACCGGGAGGCCCAGGTCGTGGATCGAGTTCTTGCTTGATCACTAGCCGAGGTTTCCTGAACCTGCGGTCTCGCTAGCCGCGCACCCACCGCATGACCACCCAGCAGAATATCGCCCAGGCCGAGCCCACGATCCATCCGGCCAGAACGTCGGTCGGCCAATGAACACCGAGATAGATCCGCGTGATTCCGACAAGCAGCGTGAGCAATACGGCCCAGGACATGATGTAGTATTTCGCCCGTAGATCGGTTTGCATCCGCGCGATCATCGCGCCGATCGTCAGATAGACGACTGCGGACATCATCGAATGGCCGCTCGGAAAACTTGCCGACGATACGTAGACCATCGTCTGCGACAGGTCGGGGCGCGGACGATCGATCACGTCTTTGAGGATGGTGCTGATCGTGACGCCGGCGACGACCGAGAGCAGGAGGACCAGCGCCGCCCGCCACTTCGCCACCACGAACAGGTAGCCCGCGGCCATGGCCGTGACGAGCCCCAGCACCCCGAAGCTGCCGAGTGCGGTGAAGTCCCGCATTGTCTCGACGAGCCAGCGGGGACCTATGGGTTGCGTCGGATCCGATGGACTGCGGAACGCCATCAGGAGGGCCGTGTCGATCCGGGCGGTCTCGCCTTCGATGACCTCCCCTGCGAGTTCGACGAAGCCCCAGATTGCGGTGGCAATCGCCAACAGCGCCCCGAGCACGGCAACTTCGCCGCGCCGCAGGAGGAGGGTGAGCTCACGCATCTGCATCGTCCGGTACAGATACCTCGGTCTCAGGGAGCGTGCGCCCGCAAAAATCGGGACACGGCTTGAAAGGCCGGGAGCGTCGTCGGGTCGATGAGCGGATTCTCCGGCCGCGGGAACGAAGCGAGCCGCACGATGACCATGTCGGCCGACGGATCGACGTAGATGGTCTGGCCATGAACCCCGCGGGCTGCGAACACCCCGTCGTCGCCTGGGTAATTCCACCACATGCTCGAGTAGCTGCCGCCGACGAGCGCGGGGTACTGCGTTCCGAACTTGCTCTTGTCTCCTCCGTCCCTGATGCGTCGCACGACGTCGGGAGAGAACACGCGCGTTCCGTTGAGCATTCCCTCGTTGAGCAGCAGCAGGCCAAGCCTGCCGAGGTCGCGGAGGCCTGCGCTCAACCCTCCGCCGGCAAAGGGCACGCCCTTCGCATCCACCGTCATGTAGGCCGCCAGCTCCGCACCCATCGGGCGCCAGAGCTTCTGCGACGCGAGGTCTGCGACGGAGAGGTTCGCGGCACGAGAGACGATCCACCCGAGCATGTCGGCATTGATTGTCCGGTAGTGGAATGCACTGCCATGCCGGCCGCCGCCCCTGACCTGCTGGAGATACTCCCAATAGCCGTCAGGCCCGGTGTAGCCCTCGGGCTTGGGGAGCGGACTTGCTGCAGCAGCGTACGTCCAGACGTCGGAGTTTGGGTCGGCGTAGTCTTCCGTGTAGGCCACGTCCGTCGTCATATCCATCACGTCGCGCACGGTGGCGCCACGAAATCCGGAGTTCTTGATCTCCGGGATGATGGACTCGACCGGCGCTTCCTCGTCGAGGCGCTTCTCCGATATGAGGATCTGCGCCAGAAGACCGGTCAATGACTTGGTCATCGACATGCACGCGTGGACATCCTGTTCGGACAACGCGCCGAAATACCTTTCATAGATGACCCTGTTCCTGTGAAAAATGATCACGCCGTCGGTATAGTTTGCGAAGAGCGAAGCCTCCCACGTCATCGTCTTGGATGCGCCGATCGGGGTGAACGTGAGGCCTCCCACCGCGGCTGCGAACGCGGAGAGATCCGCGCCGGAGGCGTATGCGAGGGGCAGCGGATCGCGCAGCCCGCGACTGACCTCTCGCGTGGGTAGCAGCTCCCGCATGTGGCACACGGACCAGCGAAGTCGGGGGAACGAGAAGTAGATCGATTCCGGCTGGGTGATGAGCTTGTCGGGAGGGGGCGGGAAACCGGTCATCCAGCCCATGACGCGCGGATCCGACTGCTCCGCCGTCAGCGCATTGTCTCCGGAATACTCCATCGCGACCTCCTGGGATTGCTCATCGGCCGTTCCATCACGCTGGAACACGGTCGGCTGGTTCCGGGTTCCCGGGCGCGCAGCACTGATCGAAGTCGGCGCGGTCAGGAACAATGTTGATAAGCCAAACGGGACTGATAGTCCCAAATGCACTGTGTCAGGTCTCCTGACATATGTTCTCCGGGTTAGACTAGTTGAAACACATAAGGACATCGATATGTGTTTGAAGTGACGCAAAGATGCGTCTGAAGCTCTCGACGACCCTGTTCCTTTCTCTCGGTGATGGGGCGACGTCGTGCGGTATTTGCTCGACGTCCTCCTCGTATCCTTGGCTCTGAGCGACCTCGGCAGCCTTGATCCGGCGAAGCCCGCAGATCGGCACGGCCCCCTTGAGCACCCCGAGCCCACCGGCCTCTCGCGCACGCCTCCGGCAGGCGGCCGTCCGCACGCTCCTCCCTTCCTCACCGTAGCGGATTGACACTAGGGCCAATTTGGTCCTACCAATATGGGCAACAAAACTGCACGGACCAGACGGCAATCGCCGTCGTCGTGGTCTCACTAGGGAGGGAAATCGTGAGGAAGGTTGTCTCATTGCTTGTCGCGACAGCGGCCACAGCACTGGTGGCGGCGATGCCGGCCGGTGCGCAGGAACTGACCGTCGAGGTGATGCACCCCTGGACGTCCGGCGGGGAATCGGCGGCCGCCGCCGTGTTCGCATCGCAATACGAGAAGGCCGGCGGCGTCTGGGTCGACCGCGCGGTCGCCGGCAACGATCCGCTGCTCGCCGCCGCCATGAACCGCATCGTCGGCGGCAACCCGCCATCGGCGTCACATTTCAACACCGGCCGTCCGTTCGAGGAGCTGGTCGAGGCCGGGCTGCTGCGCGATGTCGACGATGTCGCCGGGCCGGGCAACTGGGCCGCGGTGATCCCGTCGGTGTTCCTCGAGGCCATCACCCGCGACGGCAAGGTCATGGCCGTGCCGATCAACCTCCAGACCGAGAACTGGCTCTGGTACTCGACCGAGGTCTTCGAGAAGTCCGGCATCGCCGAGGTGCCGAAGACCTGGGACGAGCTCTTCGCGGCCGCCGACAAGATGAAGGCCGCCGGCTACATCCCGATGGCGCTCGGCGGCGGCTCGTGGGCCGACCGCTTCGTCTTCCAGAAGGTGCTGGCCAGCGTCGCCGGCCCCGATCTCTACCTCCGCATCTTCCGCGACCGCGACGTGTCCGCGCTCGAGGACCCGGCGGTGATCGAGGCGATCGAGGTCTACGGCAAGCTCCGTGGCACCGTCGATCCCGGCAGCGCCAGCCGCAAGTGGAACGACGCCACCAACCTCGTCATCACCAACCAGGCCGGCTTCCAGATCATGGGCGACTGGGCCAAGGGCGAGTTCGCGGCCGCCGGCTACACGCCGGGCAAGGAGTACGGCTGCACGCTCTATCCGGGCCGCGAGCTCTCGGTGATGAGCGGTGACGTCTTCGTCCTGCCCAAGCTCGAGGACGCCACGGCGACAGAGGCGCAGACCCTCCTCGCCGAGGTGATGTTCGCCCCCGAGACCCAGCTTCAGTTCAACATGAAGAAGGGCTCGAACCCGATCCGGCAGGACGTCGACGTATCGCAGATGGACATCTGCGCCCAGCACGCGGCGGAGATCCTGAAGGACCCGGCGAACCAGGTCCCGAACCCGCAGTTCCTGCTGTCGAACGACGCGCTCGGTGCGGTCCGCGACGTCATCACCGCCTACTGGAACGATCCCGCGATGACCGCCGAGCAGATGAGCGCGGCGATGGCCGACGTGCTGGC
>JAEVZM010000061.1 GCA_023392225.1 Pseudomonadota bacterium | reverse complement strand
GGGTGGGTTTTTTTAAAAACCCCCCGGGCCCGCGTGCCCCTGCTTTCGCAGGCAATCAGGTGATCGAGCCGACGACGCCCTCGACCAGGAAGCCGGTCTGCTCGAGCCAGACATCATACGGCGGATGCTCGGTACCGGCGGGGATCACCTCGTTGCCGGCATTGTCCTTGAGCGGGCCGACGAAAATCGGCTTGAGCGCCCGCATGTCCTCCTTGGCGGCATCGGCGGCGGCGATCGCCTCGGGCGTCGCGCCGGCGCCGTAGGGGGTGTTCTGGACGAAGTCCTTGTCGTAGCCGCCGCGCACGAAGTTGGGCAGGGTCTCGCCCTTGGCCAGCATGTCGGCGAACATCGAGTAGATGGTGATCCACTTGTACTCGGCGCCGGTGATGAAGCCCTTCGGCGCGAGCGGGGCCTGGCTGGCTTTGTGGCCGCTGGTCTTCACGCCGCGGCCCTCGGCGGTCTCGATCACCACCTTGGGGCTGTCGACGTGGCAGGTGATGACGTCGCAACCGGCGTCGATCAGGGCGTTGGTCGCCTCGGCCTCGCGGACCGGCATCGACCATTCGCCGGTGAAGATCACCTGGACGGTGGCGTTCGGATTGGTCTTCCTGGCCCCCATCAGGAACGAGTTGATGTTGAGGAGCACCGTGCCGATCGGCTTGGCGGCGACGAAGCCGAGCTTGTTGGAGGTGGTCGAGAGACCCGCCGCGACGCCGTTCACGTAGTGCGCCTGGTCGAGATAGCCGTAGTAGCTGCCGGCGTTCTTGGGATTCTTGTCGGTCCACAACCCCGCCGCGTGGCGGAACTGGACGTCGGGGTACTTCTCCGCCATCTGCAGCATGAACGGGTCGTAGTAGCCGAACGAGGTCGCGAAGATGAGGCCGGCGCCGTCGAGCTGGATCATCGATTCCATCGACTTGGAGACGGCGTCGGTCGCCGGCACGTTCTCTTCCTCGACCACGGTGACGTCGGGGATGGACTTCAGCGCCTCGGCCGCGACCGCATGGGCCTGGTTCCAGCCGAAGTCGTCACGCGGCCCGACATAGACGATGCCGATGGTGAGCGGCGCGGCATGGGCGAGGCGGATCGGCAGGATGCCGGTGGTCAGGCCGAAGGCGCCGAGCGCCGCGCCGCCCTTGAGCAGCTTGCGGCGGGTGAGGTCGAATCTGTTCATTGGCACACCCCTGTTGGCGGATGATAGATCGCCCTTGGACGGAACGGGATCCGTCCCTTGCCCCCTGCTTCGCAACCCTCGTGCCAACATGCATGCAATCTTCCATGCGCAGGCCTGTGGTCGTGTTTTAGCGGACTTGATTGGAGACGCGGTGGGACGGAGCGCGCGGCCGTGCGTCGGAACTGCACGGGATGCGGGCGGCTGCCCGCAAAATGGGCGCATACGCGAAAGCGCCCAACCCCGGGGGAGGCTGGGCGCTCTCGCGCGTACATGCGCAGCACCGAACAACGCCGGCGCTCGCGAACCGCCCTCGGCGAGACGGGGGGCGCTACCGAAACAAGGCAGTTCGCGCTGGTGATGAAGTGGTGCGCCGGATTTGGCGTTTCAAGAGGCCCGGGGAAGGCGTCACCCGGCGAGGAAACCACGAAAACGCTGATGTCCCGCCCCGAACCCCGCTCTTCGGAGCGACCCGCCGATCATCACGAATTCGTGGCCCCAGGGGGTGACCCGCGGTTGACCGCAACCGGGGTGAAGGACCAGGCCACGCGCGGCTCATGGCGGCCAGGTCCGGGCCGCGTCCCGACACGCGTCGTGTGGCCGCCGGCGGATTACTGGGACAGGTAGTAGTTGATCTTGAACAGCCCGGGGTCGGACTTCTTGCCGGTGGTCACGTTATAGACGGCGACCGAGGTGTTGAGGCCCTGCGCGTCGGTGACGATCCACTGCTTGAGATCATAGGTCTGGCGGTCGAAGACGAGGGTCAGCTTGCCGCTGACCAGCTTCGATTTCTCGACGATGACCACCGCGATCAGGTCCGACTCCTGGCGGACCTCGTCGACCAGCCCGGGCTCCATCAGGTTGATGTTGTCGGCCAGGAGATAGCGCAGCGGCGTCTTGTTGAGCGGGTAGAAGTCCTGGGTCATCGTCCGGGTGTTGAGCACCGAGACGTTCTTGCCGTCCGAGATCACGTCCAGCTTGACCGGCGGCCGGTACTGGAAGCGGATCTTGCCGGGCCGCGAGATGAAGAAGGCGCCCTCCGACTGTTCGCCATGCGGGCCGAACTGGATGAAGTCGCCCTCCATGGTCTTGAAGCGGTTGAAGTAGGCGGTGATGTTCCACAGCGCCTCCTGCTGGCTCGCCGAGAAGGGCGAGTTGGAGGAGATCGGCGGCTTCTTCTTGCCGAGGTTGAGCTTCAGTCCGCCGCCCTGGTTGTCGGCGACCGGCTCCACGGCGCGTGGCGCGTTGCCGGGCCGCGGGTTGGGCAGGGGGACCGGACCCTTCGGGGCCCCGGCCTCGGCGACCATCGCTCCGGCGACCGACAGCACCACGACCGCCACACCCAGCCGAAGGGCGGAAAAGGCTCCGAGGATGCGGTCGGCACAGCGAATCAAGAACGGCTCCCTTGATGGAGTGATACCCCCGAAGTGGCCCACGGCGGTATCGCCATTCTATATGGCCAATTCGCGGCGCGCGACAATCCGCGTGCCCCTTCGGCGAAGACGCGCGGTTACGGGACCGTGGCCGAATCACGCTATGATTGTAGAGGGGCAGGCTGCGACGGCGACCGGGGGGCGGATGGCGGAGTGGTTCTATGAGCGGCGTGGCCACAGGGCCGGCCCGGTGCCGGAGGATGCGCTTCTCGGGCTCGCCGAGCGTGGCGCCATTGGCCCCGATACGCTGGTGTGGACCGAATCCTTCGGCGACGAATGGCGACCCTTTCGGCGCTCCGGGCTGAGCCTTGCGGTGGCGGGACCGCCGCCGCTGCCGGCGTCCGGGCTGAACAACACCTTCGTGTGGCTGATCGCCCTGGTGCCGGTCTTTGGATGGCTGGTGGAGCGAATGCTCGCGGACACGCCGAACCTGGTCGATGTCGAGCGCGACTTCAACCTCATCCTGCTCGGCTATACCGCCGTCTACACAGCGCTAGGACTGATCGACGATGCGATCGTGCGTCATTCGGGCCGGACCACGGCGCGATACAACTGGATCGCGCTGATCCTGGTGCCAGTCTACCTGTTCGTCCGGGCTCGTTCCGTCAGGCAGTTTCCGAGCTACGGCATCGTCTGGATCATCGCCTTCGTCCTGACGCTCGTGCCCATGAAGGACTATCCCCAGGCCCTCAAGGAGATCCTGTCGGGAGAGTTCTACCTTGGGGTCGGGTTGCCCCAATGTGACAGCGCCACGGTGACGACCATGGTCAAGAACATCGTCGCCGAGAACCGGAACTACACCGTGATCGACGTTCGCGACGTGCGGGAGATGACCGGCAATGACAAGAACCGGCGCTGCACCGCGTTGCTTCTCACCTCGGACGCCCGGGAGATCAACATCGTCTATTCGGTCGAGGACCAGGGCGACCAGTACTACGTGCGGATCGACGCCGTCCCGTTCTGAGGTGCCACCGGCCCGGCTCAGTCCACCCCGTCGCCGACCAGGATCGTGCGCTTGCCGGCATGGTTGGCCGGGCCGACCACGCCTTCCTGCTCCATCCGCTCGATGATCGAGGCGGCGCGGTTGTAGCCGATCGAGAGCCGGCGCTGGATGTAGCTGGTCGAGACCTTGCGGTCGCGGAGCACGATGGCGACCGCCTTGTCGTAGAGCTCGGTGCCTTCGCCGTCGCCGCCGCCATCGTAGTTCGAGGCATCGACCTCGTCTTCGTCGGCGGTGATCGCGTCGAGATATTCGGGCGTGCCCTGCTCCTTGAGGTAGCGGACGATGTCCTCGACCTCGTCGTCGGAGACGAAGGGGCCGTGGACGCGCTGGAGGCGGCCGCCGCCGGCCATGAACAGCATGTCGCCCTGGCCGAGCAGCTGCTCGGCGCCCTGCTCGCCGAGGATGGTGCGGCTGTCGATCTTGGAGGTGACCTGGAACGAGATGCGGGTCGGGAAATTGGCCTTGATGGTGCCGGTGATGACGTCGACCGAGGGGCGCTGCGTCGCCATCACGACGTGGATGCCGGCGGCGC
>JAEVZM010000657.1 GCA_023392225.1 Pseudomonadota bacterium | reverse complement strand
CGCTCGAGGTCCTTCAGCGTCATGTCGAGGAGCATGCCGATCCGCGACGGAAGCGACTTCAGGAACCAGATGTGAGCGACCGGGGCGGCGAGCTCGATGTGGCCCATGCGCTCGCGCCGGACCCGGGCGAGGGTGACCTCGACGCCGCACTTCTCGCAGATGATGCCCTTGTACTTCATGCGCTTGTACTTGCCGCACAAGCACTCGTAGTCCTTGATCGGTCCGAAGATGCGGGCGCAGAACAGGCCGTCGCGCTCCGGCTTGAAGGTCCGGTAGTTGATCGTCTCGGGCTTCTTGATCTCGCCGTAGGACCAGGAAAGAATCTTCTCCGGGCTGGCGATCGAGATGCGGATCTGGTCGAAGATCTGGGCCGGGGGCTGGGCCGGACCGAAAACGTTGGCGATCTCTTGGTTCATCGACTGTCTCCGTTGTCGCGGCCGACCGGCGGGGGGACCGGCGCGGCGCGCGAAGGAACTGGGATATCAGGCAGGCGCCGGGGCGCGGCGGATCACTCCGCCGCGTCCGCGAGCGGCGCGGCGCCGCCCGGCTGGGCCTTGGAATTGTCGAGCTCGATATCGAGCCCGAGCGAGCGCATTTCCTTGACGAGCACGTTGAAGCTCTCCGGGATGCCGGCCTCGAAGGTATCGTCGCCGCGGACGATCGCCTCGTAGACCTTGGTGCGGCCGGCCACGTCGTCCGACTTCACCGTCAGCATCTCCTGGAGCGTGTACGCCGCGCCATAGGCCTCGAGCGCCCACACCTCCATCTCGCCGAAACGCTGGCCGCCGAACTGCGCCTTGCCGCCCAGCGGCTGCTGGGTGACGAGGCTGTAGGGGCCGATCGAGCGGGCGTGGATCTTGTCGTCGACCAGGTGGTGGAGCTTCAGCATGTAGATGTAGCCCACCGTCACCGGCCGGTCGAACTGCTCGCCCGAGCGTCCGTCGAAGAGCCGCGACTGGCCCGACGAATGGAGCCCGGCATCGCTCAGCATCTCGACGATGTCCGGCTCACGCGCACCGTCGAACACCGGGGTGGCGATCGGCACGCCGGTGGTCAGCTGCTTGGCGAGCGTCACCACGCCGTCGTCGTCGTACTCGGCGACCGGCTCGTTCTTGTTGTTGCCGCCATAGATGTCGTTGAGGACGGTGCGGAGCGGCGTGACGTCGCCGTTCTGCTTGTAGTCCTCGACCATCTTGCCGATCTTGAGACCCATGCCGGCGCAGGCCCAGCCGAGATGCGTCTCGAGAATCTGGCCGACGTTCATCCGGCTCGGCACGCCGAGCGGATTGAGCACGATGTCGACGTGGGTACCGTCCTCCAGGTAGGGCATGTCCTCGATCGGCACGATCTTGGACACCACGCCCTTGTTGCCGTGGCGGCCGGCCATCTTGTCGCCCGGCTGGATCTTGCGCTTCACCGCGACGAAGACTTTGACCATCTTCATCACGCCCGGGGGCAGCTCGTCGCCGCGCTGCAGCTTCTCGACCTTGTCGATGAACCGCTTCTCGAGACCCTTGCGGCTCTCGTCGTACTGGTTCCGCAGCGCCTCGATCTCGGCCATCAGCTTGTCGTTGCCGATGGCGAACTGCCACCACTGGCTCCGCGGATACTCGTCGAGCATCTCGGTGGTCAGCTTCGAGCCCTTCTTGAAGTTCTTCGGGCCCGAGACGGCGGTCTTGCCATCAAGCATGTCGGCGAGACGACCGTAGACGTTGCGGTCGAGGATCGCCTGCTCGTCGTCGCGGTCCTTGGCGAGACGCTCGATCTCCTCGCGCTCGATCGCCATGGCGCGCTCGTCCTTCTCGACGCCGTGGCGGTTGAACACGCGGACCTCGACGACCGTGCCGGTCACGCCCGGGGGAACCCGGAGCGAGGTGTCGCGCACGTCCGAGGCCTTCTCGCCGAAGATGGCGCGGAGCAGCTTCTCCTCCGGCGTCATCGGGCTCTCGCCCTTCGGCGTGATCTTGCCGACGAGGATGTCGCCCGCCTGCACCTCGGCGCCGATATAGACGATGCCCGCCTCGTCGAGGCTCTTCAGCGCCTCTTCCGACACGTTCGGGATGTCGCGGGTGATCTCCTCCGGCCCGAGCTTGGTGTCGCGGGCCATGACCTCGAACTCCTCGATGTGGATCGAGGTGAAGACGTCATCGCGCACGATGCGCTCGGAGAGGAGGATCGAGTCCTCGAAGTTGTAGCCGTTCCACGGCATGAACGCGACGAGCACGTTGCGGCCGAGGGCGAGATCGCCGAGGTCGGTCGAGGGACCGTCGGCGATGATGTCGCCCTTGCCGACCTTGTCGCCCACCCGCACCAGCGGACGCTGGGTGATGCAGGTGTTCTGGTTCGAGCGCTGGAACTTCATCAGCCGGTAGATGTCGACGCCCGAGCGCGAGGGATCGAGATCCTCGGTGGCACGGATGACGATACGGGTCGCATCGACCTGGTCGATGATGCCGGCACGCCGCGCCGGGATCGCCGCGCCCGAGTCACGGGCGACGATCGGCTCCATGCCGGTGCCGACCAGCGGCGCCTCGGCCTTGACCAGCGGCACCGCCTGGCGCTGCATGTTCGAGCCCATCAGCGCGCGGTTGGCGTCGTCGTTCTCGAGGAACGGGATCAGCGCCGCGGCGACTGAGATGACCTGCTTCGGCGACACGTCCATGAAGTCGACGCGGTCCGACGGGACCATGATCACGTCGCCCGCATGGCGGGAGAGGATCAGGTCGTCGGTGAAGCGGCCCTCGGCGTCGAGCACTGCGTTCGCCTGGGCGACCGTGTACTTCGACTCCTCCATGGCGGAGAGGTAGACGACCTCCTCGGTCACCCGGCCGTCCTTCACGCGCCGATACGGGCTCTCGATGAATCCGTACTTGTTGACGCGGGCGAAGGTCGCGAGCGAGTTGATCAGGCCGATATTCGGGCCTTCCGGGGTCTCGATCGGGCAGATGCGGCCATAGTGCGTCGGGTGCACGTCGCGCACCTCGAAGCCGGCGCGCTCGCGGGTCAGGCCGCCCGGACCAAGCGCCGAGAGACGGCGCTTGTGGGTGATCTCCGACAGCGGGTTGGTCTGGTCCATGAACTGCGACAGCTGCGACGAGCCGAAGAACTCGCGCACCGCGGCGGCCGCCGGCTTGGCGTTGATCAGGTCCTGCGGCATGACGTTGCCGATCTCGACCGACGACATGCGCTCCTTGATCGCGCGTTCCATGCGGCGCAGGCCGACGCGATACTGGTTCTCCATCAGCTCGCCGACCGAGCGGACGCGGCGGTTGCCGAGATTGTCGATGTCGTCGATCTCGCCCTTGCCGTCACGCAGCGCCACGAGGGTCGCGATCACAGCGATGATGTCCTCCTTGCGGAGGATGCGGACCGTGTCCTCGGCGTCGAGGTCGAGGCGCATGTTCATCTTGACGCGGCCGACCGCGGAGAGGTCGTAGCGCTCGGGATCGAAGAACAGCGACTGGAACATCGCCTCCGCCGTCTCGATGGTCGGCGGCTCGCCCGGGCGCATCACCCGGTAGATGTCGAACAGCGCGTCCTCGCGGCCCTCGTTCTTGTCGACCGCGAGCGTGTTGCGGATATAGGCGCCGGTGTTGACGTGGTCGATGTCGAGCACCTTGAGCTCGTCATAGCCCGTGTCGAGCAGGACCTTGAGTACCTTCTCGGTGATCTCGTCGCCGGCCTCGGCATAGATCTCGCCGGTCTGCGGATTGACCATCTCCTCGGCGAGGTAGTGGCCGAGCAGGTCGTCGTTGCTGACCTTGAGCGCCTTGACGCCCTTCTCGACCAGCTGGCGGGCACCACGGGCGGTGAGCTTCTGCCCGGCCTCGATCACGACCTCGCCGGAGTCGGCGTCGATCATGTCGGTATTGGCCTTGAAGCCGCGCATGCGGGCAGCGTCGAACGGCACGCGCCACCCATCCTTCTGGAGGGTGTAGGTGACGGTGTTGTAGAAGGTGTTGAGGATCGTCTCGCCGTCGAGGCCGAGGGCGAAGAGCAGCGAGGTGATCGGGATCTTGCGGCGCCGGTCGATGCGGGCGTGCACGATGTCCTTCGCGTCGAACTCGATGTCGAGCCACGAGCCGCGATAGGGGATGATGCGCGCCGCGAACAGGAGCTTGCCGCTCGAGTGCGACTTGCCCTTGTCGTGGCCGACGAAGACGCCCGGCGAGCGGTGCATCTGCGAGACGATGACGCGCTCGGTGCCGTTGACGATGAAGGTGCCGTTGTCCGTCATCAGGGGCATTTCGCCCATGTAGACTTCCTGCTCCTTGATGTCCTTGACGGACTTCGCGCCGGTATCGGGGTCGATATCGAACACGATCAGGCGGAGCGTCACCTTGAGCGGCGCCGAGAAGGTCATGCCGCGCTGGCGGCACTCGTCGACGTCGTACTTGGGCGGATCGAAGTCGTAGCGAACGAACTCGAGCAGCGCCGTGTTGGAGAAGTCGGAGATCGGGAAGACCGACTTGAACACCGCCTGCAGGCCCTCGTCCGGGCGCCCGCCCTCGGGCTCGTCAACCAGGAGGAATTGGTCGTAGGACGCCTTCTGAACCTCGATGAGGTTCGGCATCTCCGCGACTTCCCTGATCGAGCCAAAGAAACGGCGGACCCGCCTGCGACCGGTGAACGTCTGGGTCATGTCCACTCCTTGTTCGTGTGAACTGCTGTCCGGAGGGCCGCGTCACCGGCCATCGGGACAACACTTCACGTC
>JAEVZM010000058.1 GCA_023392225.1 Pseudomonadota bacterium | reverse complement strand
GACCATGCTGATGGACGTCTTCTTCGCGGCCACCCCGGTCGAGCGCAAGCGGCGGACGCATTTCCACGACTTCATGGCCGACGTCCACGAGCGTATCCACCGCGCACGACAGGCGTCACAAAGCGGCAAGGGCCAGGCGGATCCGATCGCGCCGGTCGCCGCCGCAATCGCCGCCGAGACCCGCCTGCTCTGCCTCGACGAGTTCGCGGTCGAGGACATCGCCGACGCGATGATCCTCTCGCGCCTGTTCGAGGCGCTGTTCGCCAGCGGCCTGGTGCTGGTCGCCACCTCCAATGCCGAGCCGGAGCAGCTCTATCGGAACGGCCTGAATCGCGCGTTGTTCGTGCCGTTCATCGCGATCCTCCGCCGTCATGTCGACGTCGTCGAGCTGGGCGCCCGGACCGACTACCGCCTCGAGAAGCTGGGCCGCGCCCCGGTCTACGTGACGCCGCTCGGCCCGGCAGCCGACGAGGCCCTCGACCGAATCTGGCAGAGCCTCACCGGCACCGACCACGGACCCGTCGAGACGCTGACGGTCAAGGGCCGGGCGCTGCGGGTACCGGAAGCGGCCAACGGCGTCGCCCGCTTCGGCTTCCACGATCTCTGCGAGATGCCGCTCGGCGCCGGCGACTACGCGGCCCTTGCCCGCAGCTTCCACACCGTGCTGATCGACGACATTCCGGTGATCGCCGCCGCACGCCGCGACGTCGCACGCCGCTTCATCAATCTCGTCGACGTCTTCTACGACCGCGGCATCAAGCTCTTCGCGTCAGCCGCGGCGGAGCCCGAGGCGCTCTACCAAGCCCGATCGGGTGAGGAGGCCTTCGCCTTTCGCCGCACCGCCTCGCGCCTGACCGAGATGCGGAGCGCCGCCTATCTCGCCGCGGCACGGGACGTCACGCCGGCGAGCGAGGCGCCTCGCGGGCAGGACGGCGCGTAGCCGCTCAGACCAGCGTGAAGTCGGTGTCGAAGAGAACCGTGCCGCTGATCTTGGCGATCGCAACGGCTTCCTTGCTGGAGCCGCCATTGGCGTCCCAGTAGATGGTCCCGGCATCTTGCCCGGCGGTGTCGAACAGGAAGACTCCCTTGCTGCCGGCGTCGACATAGCCGGCGACATCGGCCAGCTTCACCAGGGTCACCGTCTCGCCGGCGACCAGGCCACCGCCGAACTTGCCGGCCGAGATCCGAAGGTGGTCGACGCCCGCGGTGAAGTCGGTGATCGTGTCCATCCCGTCATTGGCCGACTTGAAGAAGAAGCTGTCGCGGCCGGCCCCGCCGGTCAGCGTATCGTCGCCCTTGCCGCCGATGAGAACGTCATCGCCCTTGCCGCCGAGCAGCACATCGTCGCCATCGCGGCCGACCAGCTTGTCGTCGCCGGCGCGTCCGTCGATTCGGTCGTCGTGCCCGCTCCCCTTGAGGATGTCGTGCCCCTTGCCGCCCTTCAGCGTCACGTCGCCGTCGCCTTCCGGCGCCATCGATTTCTTCTTGTCGTTCTTGGCGAACTTGAAGTCCTTCTTGGTGAGGGCGCCAGCGTTGACCACCTCGAGGACGATCTTGTCGCCCTTGGCGAATTTCTTCGCCTTGATCTCGACGTTGGAGCCCTTCTGCTTGATCTTCAGCTTGCCGAAGCTCAGCCCCTTGAAGGATGACAGGTCGATCTTGTCGCTGCTGGGTCCGGTCGCCTGGAAGTCCTTGATCCGATCCTTGCCGAAGCCCTTTTCGAACTGGAACGTATCGCGGCCGACTCCGCCCCAGGCGGTGTCGCCGGCGTGATCCTTCTCGAAGATCAAGAGGTCCTTGCCCTCGCCGCCCGCATACTGATCCGAGCCATCCCCGCCGCGCAGCGTATCGTTGCCGGCCTCGCCGAAGAGCTGGTCGTCCCCGGCGCCGCCGATCAGCACGTCATCGCCGGCACTACCCCCGCCACCGCCGCCGCCGAAGTCTCCGACGAGAACATCGTCGCCGGCCCCGCCAACGATCGTATCGTTGCCCCCACGGCCCCAGACCCGGTCGTTTCCGGACATTCCCTGGAGCAGATTGGCGCCCTCATTGCCGAAGATCGTGTCGGCGCCGAGACCACCGATAACGTTCTCGATGCCGTCGAGGACGTCCGTGCCGATGTCGGCCCCGGTCGCCAATCCCACCGGCGTCGAACTGCTCGCGAAGCCGCCTGTCGACATCAGCGCGGCGAAAGACCCCGGGGGCCCGCTGATCGACTGCCCGGAGCGGTTCTGCGTCGTGAGGTCGATCTTCAGCGCGGAGGACACCGCGGAATAGTCGACGGTATCGATGCCCGCGCCGCCATGATAGACGTCGTTGCCGTCGCCCTGCGTGGCCTTGAACTGATCGTTGCCGTCGCCGCCCCACAGCACGTCGACGCCGGTGCCGCCAGTCATCGCGTCGTCGCCGTTGCCCGCATAGACCCGGTCGTCGCCAGACGAGGCAACGATGGCATCGCCGAACCCGCCGCCAAGGATGGTGAAACCGTCGCTCTGGGCGGAGAGATCGAGCACGATGCCGACGGATGCGCTGAGCGCGGAGACCGTCTCGACACTCACCAGGTCGGCGTCGGCCGCCGCATTGAGCGCGCTCGATGTCGCGGTCAGCGCCAGCGTGTCGTCACCGCCACCGCCATCCACCCGGTCCGCGCCGACGAAGCCGACGATCGTGTCGTTGCCGAGCCCGGCCTCGATCACGTCGGCTCCCTTGGCCCCGGTGATCACGTCGCCAAGCCCGCTGCCGCGGATGGTGAAGCCCTCGCCCTGGCGGCCGAGATCGATCGTGACCGCCGCGAGCGCACTCTCCGCCGTCACGATCTCGACATTCCTCAGCGCCGCATCGGCCGCCCCGTTCAGCGCCGTCGACGTCTCCGCCAGCACCAGCGTGTCGCTCTCGCCGGCACCGCCATCCACCGTGTCGCCGAGCGTGAAGCCGTTGACCGTGTCGTCGCCGGACCCGCCGTCGATCGCATCCGCAGCGCTCGACCCGGTGATCTCGTCGTCGTGGTCGCTGCCGGTGATCTCGAACCCGTCGCTCTGAAGGTGCAGGTCGATCTCGACACCGGCCGCAGCACCCGCCGCCGTCACGATCTCGACGT
>JAEVZM010000512.1 GCA_023392225.1 Pseudomonadota bacterium | reverse complement strand
CCCGGCGCGGCCGGTCCGACAACTGCTGCTCGACGTCTCGCACACCGCGAGCACCGACATCCGCACCGGGATCCAGCGCGTCGTCCGCGCCCTGGTGCTCGCCCTGCTCGACGCGCCGCCGGAGGGTTTCCGCGTCGAGCCCGTCTACCTGTCCCCCAACGGCCTCGGCTGGCGCTATCGCTATGCGCGGCGCTTCACCCTGGGGCTCCTCGGCTGCCCGGACACGCCCCTCGACGACGACCTCGCGGAGCCGGCGGCGGGCGATGTCCTGTTCGTGCTGGACCTCTCCGGCATCCACCTGATCGAGGCCAACGACACCGGTCTCCTCGCCGATCTCCGGCGCCGCGGCCTCACGACCTATGCCACCATCTACGACATCCTGCCGGTCCTCTTGCCGCACCGCTTCCCGCGGGGCACGCAGGGCGGCTTCGAGCGCTGGCTGGAGGCGACTGCCGCCACCGACGGGGTGATCTGCATCTCCGCGGCCGTCGCCGAAGACTACCGTCGCTGGGTGAGCGAGAAGGTGCCGGCACGCAGCGAGCGCCTCCTGACCGGCTGGTTCCACCTCGGCGCCGACATCGACAATTCGGCACCGACCCGCGGCCTGCCCGCGGACGCCGGACACGTCCTCGCCGCACTGGCGCAGCGGCCGACGTTCCTCACCGTCGGCACCATCGAGCCGCGCAAGGGACATCTCCAGGCGATCCGAGCCTTTGAGCGGCTCTGGGCAGCCGGTACCGAGGCCAATCTCGTCATCGTCGGCGCCCAGGGCTGGACGACGCTGCCGGACGAGCTGCGCAGCATCATTCCCGAGATCGTCGCGACGCTGCGGACCCACCCCGAGCGGAACCTCCGCCTGTTCTGGCTCGAGGGGATCTCGGACGAGTATCTCGAGCAGATCTACGCCGCCGCCACCTGCCTGCTCGCGGCCTCCGAAGGCGAGGGATTCGGCCTGCCGCTGATCGAGGCGGCCCGCCACAAGGTGCCGATCCTCGCCCGCGACCTGCCGATCTTCCGCGAGGTCGCCGGCAGCCATGCCGCCTATTTCGAGGCGGCCACGGACAGCGAACTCGCGGCCGCGATCGATGGCTGGCTGGCGCTCCATCGCGACGGGCGGCACCCGCGCTCGGAAGGGATGCCGTGGAGCACCTGGCGCGACAGCGCCGCCCAGCTGGTGCGCTTCCTAGAGGCGGCGGAGGGCCGCGAGGCGCAGCTGCCAGGCGGGCCGTCACCGGACGATCGCGCCAAGACAGATCAGGTCGGGACCGATCACGTCGGGGCCGACAATCCGGCGCAGGCTTGATCTGCGTCAAGGCGTGACCGGCCGCCGCAACGGAGCCTTCGATCAAAATCGGAGGAAGTTGCCATGCCTGTCGAAAGCCTTACCGTCGGTCTCGCCGTCCTTGCCGTGTTCGCCATCTTCTCGGCGGCGCTGTTCTGGGCCAATCACGTGGCCGGCAAGTAGCCGGCCCGACGGGCCAAGCCGGCAGGTCGGGCCGGCAGATCGAGGCGCCTTCCCATTTTCCGCTGGGCCGGCACCGCCCCGGTGCGCTAGTCATTCCGTCGCGAGCGCGCGGTCCCGAGCGCGGTTGCGAGGGGCGCAATGTTCGATCTGGCACTCCATAGCTTCGCCACGCTGTTCGTGACCGCGGATCCGGTGGGGCTGGTCCCCATCTTCATCGCCATCGCGGGGCGTCACAGCGTCGCCGACCAGCGCGCGATCGCGCTCCGCGCGACCGTCATCGCCGGCATCATCCTCATCGCCTTCGCAATCCTCGGCGATTCGATCCTCGGCTTCTTCGGCGTCCGCATCCCCGCCTTCGAGATCGCCGGCGGAATGCTGCTCTTCGTGATCGGCTTCCAGATGGTGTTCAGCCAGGGCGAGGCGAAGCGGGAGGGGCCGGCGGCGCCCCCGGCCGAGGTCGACCTGACCCAGATCGCGGTGTTTCCCCTGGCGATTCCGATGATCTCGGGGCCCGGCTCGATCTCGGCGACGGTGCTGCTCGCCACCCACGAGGACAAGGGCCTCACCGAGCGCATCATGCTGATCGGCGTGATCCTCGTCCTGATGGCGATCACCTATGCGGCGATGCTCCTCGCCCACCCGATCAACCGGGTGCTCGGCAACACCGGCCGGGTGGTGATCACCCGACTGCTGGGGGTGATCCTCGCCGCGATGGCGATCGACTTCATCGTCCGCGGCCTGACCAAGATCACGCAGGAGATCGTCGGCTCGCTCGGCTGAGCCGACCTCCCGAAGCCCGATCCGGCCTAGAACGGGATCTCGTCGTCGAGCTCCTCGGCATAGGACGGCGAACCACCGCCACCGCCGCCGCTCCCCCCGCTACCGCCGCGACGGCCGCCGCCGCCACCCGCCTCCATCGGCGAGGCGCGGCCGAAGTCGCTGCCCCGCTCGCTCATCTGGCCGCCGTCGTTGCGGCCGTCGAGCAGCGTCAGCTCGCCCCGGAAGCGGGTCAGCACCACCTCGGTGGTGTACTTGTCCTGGCCGCTCTGGTCCTGCCACTTGCGGGTCTGGAGCTGGCCCTCGACGTAAACCTTCGAGCCCTTCTTGAGGTACTGCTCGGCGATCTTGGCGAGGTTCTCGTTGAAGATCACGACGTTGTGCCACTCGGTGCGCTCCTGGCGCTCGCCGGTGTTCTTGTCGCGCCAGTTCTCGGAAGTGGCGACCCGCAGGTTGACCACCGGCGACCCGCTGTTCAGCCGCCGCACCTCGGGATCGCGGCCGAGATTGCCGACCAGGATGACCTTGTTGACGCTGCCCGCCATGGCGCTGTCCTTTCTGTTGTCCGTATTGCCGCGGACCGTAGCCGCTCCCGGCACGGCGGGAAAACGCCGCTCGGCTCACGGAGTCCGGTGTTCTCTGTATGTTCACAGTTTCGCGCGGACTTGTCCACGGGTTTTCGAGAGCGGGGCCGGGCCTGCCGGCCCCGCTGCCGTCATGCCGGGTAGCGCCGGATGCCTGGGCGGATCTTGCCGGCGTTGCCGAGCTCGAGGATGTAGCCGAAGTCCTTCTCGGTATCGAGATAGTAGTGCTCGTCCTCGTCGTAGCGGCCGCTCTGGATGATCGGGTAGCCGCGCGCGGCGTAGCCCTCCGCCGCGCCCTTGGCGTCGGCGTAGAAGAGCTTGATGTGATGGAGGCCCTCGCCGTGCTTGTCGAGGAACTCGTCGTAGATCGAGTAGCCAGACACCGGCTGCATCAGCTCGATCTGGGTGTCGCCGGCCCAGGCGCAGGCGATCAGGCAGGAGTGGTTCGCCGGCTTGCCGCGATAGGTGTAGTCCTGCACCGTGTCCGGGTTGAAGTCCCAGATGTCCCACGGGCCGATCCGGAACACGTCCCAGTGCCGGCGCATCGCCGAGTCCAGGTCCCGGACGATGTGGGCGACCTGCATGGCCGCCCCCTCCTCGAACTTCCGCATCGCTTCCTCCTTCTCGCGCAGCCGCGCCATGGCTTAGGCTGTCTGTTGTTCGAGCAAGGATAAGAGAGGAAGACGAGCATGGCAAAGACGCCGCGGGTGCTGATCGCGGGCGAATCCTGGACGGTGCACTCGATCCACCAGAAGGGTTTCGACAGCTTCACCACCACCGAATATGCCGAGGGCGTCGGCTGGCTGCGCGCCGCGCTCGAGGGCGGCGGCTGGGAGGTGACCTACCAGCCGGCCCATGTCGCGGCCCAGCACTTCCCCACCACCGTCAAGGAGCTCGCCGCCTATGACTGCGTGATGCTGTCGGACATCGGCACCAACACGCTGCTCCTCAACCCCGACACCTTCTTCCGCGCCAAGTCCCTGCCCAACCGGCTGGAGGCGATCCGCGACTATGTCGGCGAGGGCGGCGGGCTGGTGATGGTCGGCGGCTACATGACCTTCCAGGGCATCGACGCCAAGGCCCGCTACCACGGCTCGCCGGTCGAGGAAGCGCTGCCGGTGACGATCTCGCCGCACGACGACCGGGTCGAGGCACCGCAGGGCGCGGCGCCAAAAGTGGCGATCAAGGACCACGCCATCGTCGCCGGCATCCGCGGCCGCTGGCCGTCGCTGCTCGGCTACAACCGGCTCACGGCCAAGCCAGAGGCGGAGACCGTCGCCACCGCCGGTGGCGACCCGCTGATCGTCGCCGGACGGTTCGGCAAGGGCCGCTCGGTCGCCTTCGCCTCAGATTGCGGCCCGCACTGGGCGCCGCCCGCCTTCGTCGAATGGAAGGGCTACGCGCCGCTGTGGCGGCAGATGGTCGGCTGGGCGGCCGGGCGCTGAGGCTCAGTCGCCCCGGACGCTCCGCCTCGCCCGGCGGGTGAGGATGAAGGCAGCAAAGGCGGAGAGCAGCGTCGCCGCGGCGTAGAACCAGATGCCGGCCTGCGCCGCGGCATCGGCGAGGCCGCTGGTCTTGGCGGCGAAGATGGCGAGCGCCACCACCAGCACGTCGGCCATCGACCACTTGGACAGCACCCCGACCCGCTCGACCCAGTGCAGCCGGTCCGGGCTATAGGCGGCGAGATGGAGGACCAGGAGCTTCGCCGCCGGGAAGGCGACCGAGAACAGGGCGACCACCGCGGCGATCGCCACGTCGCCCTCGTCCCACAGGCCCGAGATGACCTCGAGCAGCGAGGGCCGCTCGGTGAAGACGAGTAGCGACTCGAACACCGCCACGGGCAGGACCAGCCCGAGCGCGAAGCAGACCGTCGCGGCGAACAGCAGCACCGGGACGGCCATCTCATCGATCGATACCATTGCGATTCCAGGTTGCCCGCATTACCTGTTCCATAACAGAGACTTCGCTCCGGATGGATGTCATGAACGCCCCCGACCGCCTGAAGCTTCAGGCCATCGACGAGGAGGATCTCGCGGTCCTCTCGGCTCATGTCCAGGACGCCATACTCAAGGTTGGCGACATGAGCTACCTGCCCAAGGAAAACCGTTTCGCCATCGCCATGAACCGCTTCGGCTGGGAAGTGGACAGCGACGACGACACCCACCAGCGCCGACGCAGCGCCCTGGTCTTCGACCGGGTAACCGCCGCCAAGTGCTGCCAGCTGCGGCGCGACCAGCCGGATACGGTGCTGGAGCTGCTCGCCGTCAGCTTCGAGCCCGGCGAGCGCGAGGCCCCGGCCGGATACGTAACGCTGCACTTCGCCGGCGGCGCGATGCTCCGGCTCGAGGTGGAATGCATCGAGGCAAGGCTCGCCGACCTCGGCCCGGCATGGGCGACGGCACTCCGGCCGAACCACGTGCTCGAGGCCGATCCGGCCGAGACCGCCTGACGCGCGCCCCGGGCAACGGCATCGTGGCAACCAGGCTCAACCGGACCGATCCGGATTTCGAATCGCGCTTTGCCGCGCTCCTCGCGGCGAAGCGGGAGGTTGCGGAAGACGTGGAGACGGCGGTCCGCGCCATCATCGACGACGTGCGCCGGCGCGGCGACTCGGCGCTCATCGACTACACGACCCGCTTCGACCGGCTGACGCTCACGCCGGAGACGCTTGCCATCACCGCGGCGGAGTTCGACGCGGCCGCGGCGGCGGTTTCAGCAGAGACGCTCTCCGCCCTCGAGGTCGCGCGCGACCGGATCGAGGCGTTCCACCGCCGCCAGGTTCCGGCCGACGACCGCTATGTCGACGCGCTCGGCGTCTCCCTCGGCATGCGCTGGACGCCGGTCGACGCCGTCGGCCTCTATGTGCCGGGAGGCACGGCGGCCTACCCCTCCTCGGTGCTGATGAACGCGGTGCCGGCCAAGGTCGCCGGCGTGCCGCGCGTCGTGATGGTCGTCCCGTCCCCGGACGGCGTGCTCAACCCACTGGTGCTCGTCGCGGCGCGCCTTGCCGGGGTGGACGAGGTGTATCGCGTCGGCGGCGCCCAGGCAGTGGGCGCCCTCGCCTACGGCACGGCCAGCATCGCCCCGGTGGCCAAGATCGTCGGCCCGGGCAACGCCTATGTCGCCGCCGCCAAGCGCCTGGTCTTCGGCACCGTCGGCATCGACATGATCGCCGGCCCGTCGGAGGTGCTGGTGATCGCCGACGACGGCAACGATCCGGCCTGGATCGCCGCAGACCTCCTCGCCCAGGCCGAGCACGACACGGCGGCGCAGTCGCTGCTCGTCACCGATTCGCCGGCGCTGGCCGACGCCATCGAGGGCGCGGTCGCCGCACAGCTCGCTACCCTGCCGCGGGCCGAGATCGCCGCCGCGAGCTGGCGCGACCATGGCGCGGTGATTCTCGTCGAGGACCTCGCCGACGCCGCCGCGCTCGCCAATCGCATCGCCCCCGAGCATCTCGAGCTCGCGGTCGAGGACCCCGAGGCGCTGCTGCCGTCGATCCGCAATGCCGGCGCCATCTTCCTCGGCCGCTACACGCCGGAAGCGATGGGCGACTACGTGGCGGGCCCGAACCACGTGCTGCCCACCGCGCGCTCGGCCCGGTTCTCCTCCGGCCTCTCGGTCTACGACTTCATGAAGCGCACCACGCTCCTCGGCATGGGCCCGGAGCAGCTCCGTGCCCTCGCCGGCCCGGCGATCACCCTTGCCGAGGCGGAAGGGCTCGCCGCGCACGGACGCTCGGTCTCGATCCGCCTGAACCGGGTCTAACAGGGCGATGGCGGATGCCGGGCACCTGGTCTCGGTCGAGATCGACCCGGCGTCGCTGGCTTCCGCCGAGAGCCATGTCGAGGCGGAGCGTCGCTCGGCGATCCGCGACCTCCTCGCCGAGATCCGCTTCGCCCCGCACGGGGCACCGGGCGCCTACCGCCTCCGCCTCTCGGTCGCCGAGAGCCGCCTCGTCCTCGACGTGGCGAGCGCCGATGGGACGCCGGTGGTCCGCCACATCCTGTCGCTGACGCCGCTGAAGCGCGTGGTGAGGGACTACTTCCTCGTCTGCGAGAGCTACTACGAGGCGGTGCGCAGCGGGGCGCCCGCCCGGATCGAGGCGATCGACATGGGCCGGCGCGGCATCCACAACGAGGGCGCCGAGATTCTCGCCGCCCGGCTCGCCGGCAAGATCGACCTCGACTTCGACACCGCCCGGCGCCTCTTCACCCTCGTCTCCGCCCTCCGCCTGCGGCGCTGACGCCGCCAAAGGTTGAGGTTTCCTTTGCGACGCCAATCGGCTACCGTCCCGCCGCTTCGAGAGGCCCCGGACGGCGGCCCCCTGCCAACCCAAGGAACACATGGCCAAGGAAGAGATCATCGAATTCCCCGGAGTCGTGACCGAGCTGCTGCCGAACGCGACCTTCCGCGTGAAGCTCGAGAACGACCACGAGATCATTGCCCACACCGCCGGCCGCATGCGCAAGAACCGCATCCGCGTGCTGGCCGGTGACAAGGTTCTTGTCGAGATGACGCCCTACGACCTGACCAAGGGGCGGATCACCTACCGGTTCAAGTAAGCCCTACGGCGCCGCCTCCCGGGGAGCGGTGCGCGCAGCGGGATGGAGCATGGCTGGACGTCTGAAACTGGTGCTCGCCTCCGGCTCACCGCGGCGGATCGACCTGCTCAACCAGGTCGGCATCGAGCCGGACCATCTCCTGCCGGTGACGATCGACGAATCGCCCAAGCGGAACGAGCTGCCGCGCAACCTCGCCAAGCGCCTCGCGCGTGAGAAGGCCGAGGCGGCGCTGACGCTCGCCCGCTCCGATTCCGACCTCTCGGGGGCGCTGATCCTCGCCGCCGACACCGTGGTCGGCGTCGGCCGGCGCTGCCTGCCCAAGGCCGAGCTGATCGAGGAGGCGGCGGCATGCCTCCGCCTCGTCTCCGGCCGATCGCATCGGGTCTATACCGGCGTCGCGCTGATCAACGCCAAGGGCCAGATGCGCCAGCGCCTGGTGGAGACCCGGGTACGCTTCAAGCGCCTCACCCGCGAGGACATCGACAGCTACCTCGCCTCGGGCGAATGGCAGGGCAAGGCCGGCGGCTACGCCGTCCAGGGCCTCGCCGGCAGCTTCGTCGTGCGGCTGGTCGGCTCCTATACCAATGTCGTCGGCCTGCCGCTCTATGAGACCGTCGGCCTGCTCCAGGGCGAGGGCTTTCCGGTGCACTTCTCGTGGCTGACGCGGGGCTGAGCCGATGGCCAAGCGACCCGCCGCGGCCGACGACAAGGTGATCCCGTTCCGCGCCGCCCGCGCGTGCCCGATCTGCGGCAAGCCGGCGACGCGCGCCGCCTACCCGTTCTGCTCGACCCGCTGCGCCGACATCGACCTCAATCGCTGGCTCTCGGGCGCCTATGCGATCCCGGCGAGCGAGGACAGCCCGGGCGAGGACGAGCCGCGGGACTGACGCCCGGCCCCCGACCGGGGGCCATGGGGCCGCGCCGATCCCGCCGACCCGGAACGCTGTGCGTATTCGCCTCGACGGGCTGGACACCATGCCCCGGCTTCCCTATAAACCGCACGCCTCACGAAGTAGCGGCCCCGCCGCCCGCTTCGGGAAACGGCGCCCAGGTAGCTCAGTTGGTAGAGCAGCGGACTGAAAATCCGCGTGTCGGTGGTTCGAATCCGCCCCTGGGCACCACTGCCTCGACGAGGCCGTGCAAGCTCCGAGTGTCTCGGGCCTTTCCTATCCGATCAAGCCGGCCTTCTTCGTCTCCGAAGCCGCTGCCTTGCGTTGGAGGCGCCCCTGGCCGGCCCAGTCGCTCCGAGGTGTCGCCGCGGCAGCGAAACGGCACCCGCGGCCCCCCGGGCGATCACGTCTTCCGCCACACCACTCGGTTCACATAGTCGGTGTAGCTGTGAATGATGCGCAGCACCTTCTCCGACACGTTCGGCGCGGTGTAGTCGCGAACGACGTTCATCGTGCGATCCGCCCCGCGGCCCTGCGTCTCGAGGATCGCGAGGCCCTGCTCGATCCGCTCGATGTCGAGCCCGACCATCATCACCGCCCCCTCCTCCATGCCCTCGGGCCGCTCGTGGGCCTCGCGGAGGTTGAGCGCGGGGAAGTTCAGGATCGAAGATTCCTCGGTGATGGTGCCGCTGTCCGACAGCACCGCCTTCGCGCCCATCTGGAGCTTCACATACTCGAGGAAGCCGAGCGGCTTGAGGAGGCGCACATTGGACGGAAAGGTGATGCCGCGCGCCGCGATCTGCTGCCGCGTGCGCGGGTGCGTGGTGACGATGACCGGTATCCGGTGCCGGTCGGCGAGGCTGCTCAATGCCTGCGTGAGCTTGAGGAAGGCCGATTCGGCCGCGACGTTCTCCTCGCGGTGGACGCTGACGACGAAGTACTGACCCTCGACCAGCCCCAGGTCGCTGAGGACCGCCGAGGCATCGATGCCCTTGCGGTAGTAGGCGAGGACCTCGGCCATCGGGCTGCCGGTCCGGATCACCTGGTCGGGCGGCAGCCCCTCCCGGAGAAGATACTCGCGGGCGATCTCGCTGTAGGTGAGGTTGATGTCGGCGGTGTGGTCGATGATCCGGCGATTGATCTCCTCGGGCACGCGCTGGTCGAAGCAGCGGTTGCCGGCTTCCATGTGGAAGATCGGGATCTTCCGCCGCTTGGCCGGGATCACCGACAGGCCGCTATTGGTGTCGCCGAGGAGGAGCATGGCGTCGGGGGCGACCTCAGCGAGGACGCGGTCGACGCTGATCATCAGGTTGCCGATGGTGTGGGCCGGACTGGTGCTGTCCCGCGCGCTGTCGAGGAAGACATCCGGCCGGCGCAGCTCCAGCCCCTCGAAGAAGATCTCGTTCAGCTCGTAGTCGTAGTTCTGCCCGGTATGGACGAGGGTGTGGTCGCAATGCCGCTCGAGCGCGGCGATGACGCGCGACAGCCGGATGATCTCCGGCCGCGTCCCGACCACAGTCATGACCTTCAGCTTCTTCATGTCCAACGATCAGGTTCGATG
>JAEVZM010000506.1 GCA_023392225.1 Pseudomonadota bacterium | reverse complement strand
CTGCTGATCATGCTGTTTGCGGTGAACCTCCGAATCCTGCCGACCTCCGGCATCGGCACCTGGCAGCACCTGGTGCTGCCGGCGCTGACGCTGGCGCTGCCCTCGATGGCGCGCATGGTGCTCCTGGTGCGCAGCCAGGTGATCGACGAGCTCAACCAGCAATACGTCAAGACCGCCCGCGCCAAGGGCATGCGCTTCCATACGGTGCTGTTCGGGCATGCGCTTCGCAACACCCTGATCCCGTTCATCACGCTCGCTGGCTGGGAGGTGATCTCGGCGCTGGCCGGCTACACCGTCGTCGTCGAGAGCGTGTTCGCCTGGCCGGGCCTCGGGCTCACCGCGATCCAGGCGATCCAGCGCAACGACCTGTTCCTCCTGCAGGCGATCGTGTTCACCGTGGCGATCGCCATCGTGCTCGTGAACATCTCGCTCGACATCATCTACAAGTTCATCGACCCCCGGATCAAACTCGCCTGATGGCCGCCATCGATCCCCCGGCGGTGCCCGCCACCGCGCCCCCCCGCCAGCCCGGCAAGCTCCGCGCACTGTTCGACGAGCTGTGGAAGGACAAGCCGGGCTTCATCGGCTTCTCGGTGATCGTCCTCATCGTGCTTGCGGCGATCTTCGCGCCGCTGATCGCGCCCTACGATCCTGCGGCGCAGTCGGTGGTCGCCCGGCTCAAGCCGCCGGTCTGGGCCGCCAAGGGCAGCTGGGAGCACCTGCTCGGCACCGCCCAGCTCGGCCGCGCCATCCTCTCGCGCCTGATCTTCGGCGCCCGCACCTCGCTGATCGTCGGCTTCTCGGTGGTGGCGCTGGCCGGCGCCTGCGGCGTCACGATCGGCCTCCTCGCCGGCTTCCGCGGCGGACGCACCGACACCATCCTGATGCGCCTCGTCGACATCCAGGTGGCGTTCCCGGGCCTCCTCCTGATCCTGCTCATCGTCGCCGTGGTCGGCCCGAGCCTTGCCACCATGGTGGTGGTGCTCGCCCTCACCAACTGGATGATCTACGCCCGGGTGGTGCGCGGCATCGTGCTGTCGGTGCGCCAGACGCCCTATGTCGAGGCGGCGGAGATGATCGGCTGCCCGCAGTCGCGGGTGATCTTCCGGCACATCCTGCCCAACCTCACCTCGCCGCTGCTCACCCTCGGCATCCTCGAGTTCACCAACATCGTGCTGGCCGAGGCGGCGCTGTCGTTCCTCGGCCTCGGCGTGCAGCCGCCGGCGATGAGCTGGGGCCTCGATGTCTCGACCGGCAAGGACTACATCTTCGTCGCCTGGTGGCTGGTGACCTTCCCCGGCCTCTGCATCTCGATCACCGTCCTTTCCATCAACCTCTTCGCCAACTGGCTGCGGGTCACCACCGACCCGCAGGAGCGCGAGAAGCGCTTCGCCCGCGCTCGCGCCGCCGTGCGCCGGCGCGAGGAACGCAGGGCGGGCATCCGCCGGGAGGCCGCATGAACGCCGCCGCACTCGACAAGCCGCTGCTCGAGATCGAGCGGCTCGAGGTGGAGTTCGACACCCGCCGCGGCGTGGTCCGCGGGCTGCGCGGCGTCGACCTCACGGTCGGCCGCGGCGAGACGCTCGCCATCGTCGGCGAATCCGGCTCGGGCAAGAGCGTCACCGCCCAGGCGGTGATGGGGCTGATCGACGTGCCCGGCCGCATTGCCGGCGGCGACATCCGCTGGAAGGGGCATTCGATGCTGACGCGGTCCGGGGCGCGCATGGCGCGCGACCTCCGCGGCAAGGAAATCGCGCTGGTCTTCCAGGACCCGATGACCTCGCTCAACCCGCTGCTCAGGATCGGGGCGCAGATCTCGGAGGTGCTGCGGCGCCATCTCGGCATGACCCGGGCCGATGCGGACCTCCGGGTGCTCGAGCTGCTCGAGGCGGTCGGCATCCCGGCGCCGCCGCGCCGCGCGCAGCAATATCCGCACGAGCTGTCGGGTGGCATGCGGCAGCGGGTGATGATCGCGATGGCCATCGCCTGCGAGCCGGAGCTGCTGATCGCCGACGAGCCGACCACGGCGCTCGACGTGACCATCCAGGCCCAGGTGCTCGAGCTCCTCGCCGGTCTCCAGGAGACGCTCGGCCTGTCGGTGATGCTGATCACCCACGATCTCGGCGTCGTCGCCGGCCTCTGCGACCGGGTGGCGGTGATGTATGCCGGGCAGATCGTCGAGACCGGGCCGGCCGAGGACGTCTTCGGCCGTCCGGCGCATCCCTATACGCAGGGCCTGATCCGCTCGACCCCGCGCCTCGACGACCGCATGGAGCGGCTCGTCGCCATCGACGGGGCGCCGCCCAACCTCCTCATGCCGCCGCCGGGCTGCGCCTTCCGCGAGCGCTGCCCTATCGCCGAGGCGGTGTGCGAGACCCAGCCGGTGTTGTCGCCGGTCGAGACCCGGCCGGACGGGACGGTCGCCTGCTGGCGCGCCACCACCGATGCCTGGGCCGTGCCGGAGAAGATCGATGCCGGCATGCTGAGGGCGGTATGAACGCGCCGATGCCGATCAAGCTGCACGATCCGGTGCCGATGCCCGAGCCGCTGGTGCGGGTGCAGAACATCTCCGTCGCCTACGAGGGCGCGCGCCAGGGCTTCTGGGCCAAGCCGACCGCGGTCAAGGCGCTCGACAACGTCTCGTTCGACGTCTTCCCCGGCGAGACGCTCGGCCTCGTTGGCGAATCCGGCTCGGGCAAGTCGACCACCGGCCGCGCCATCCTCCGGCGCATCGGTGTCACCTCGGGCCGCATCCTGTTCAAGGGCGAGGACATCACCACCGTCACCGGCGAGCCGCTCAGGAAGCTCCGCCGGCACATGCAGATCGTCTTCCAGGATCCCTATGCCAGCCTCAATCCGCGGATGCGGGTGCTCGACATCATCGCCGAGCCGATGCTGGTGCACGGCCTGATCCGCAAGCCCGACGAGGCCCGCGACGAAATCGGCGAGATGCTGCGCATCGTCGGCCTGCCGAAGGACGCGGTCGACCGCTACCCGCACGCCTTCTCGGGCGGCCAGCGGCAGCGCATCGGCATCGCCCGGGCGCTGGTGCTGAAGCCGGAGTTCATCGTCGCCGACGAGCCGGTCTCGGCCCTCGACGTCTCGGTGCGGGCGCAGGTCGTCAACCTCCTCCAGGACATCCAGCGCGACCTCGGGCTGACGCTCCTCTTCATCGCCCACGACCTTTCGGTGGTGCGGCACATCTCGCACCGGGTGGCGATCCTCTATGGCGGGCGCCTGGTCGAGATCGCCGACCGCGATTCGCTCTACGACCGGCCGCTCCACCCCTATACGGAGGCGCTGCTCTCGGCGGTGCCGGTGCCCGACCCCAAGATCCAGAAGTCGCGGAAGCGTCTGGTCTATCGCGGCGAGATCCCGGACGTGTCGCACTGGCCGTCCGGCTGCCACCTCCATGGCCGCTGCCCTCACGCGACGGAGAAGTGCTCGCTCGAAATGCCGCCGCTGGTCGAGAAGCAGCCGGGCCACTTCGCCGCCTGCTGGCACCGGTAGGGCGGACCTCCGGCAGCGGATGGGGCTCGCCGATACCTATCGCGCCTACATCGCCTGCCTGAACGCGCAGGACTGGGGATCGCTCGGACGCTTCGTGGCCGAGGACGCCGTCCACAACGGCACCGTGCTCGGCCTCGCCGGATATCGCGCGATGCTCGAGCGCGACTTCGCGGCGATCCCCGATCTCCGCTTCGAGATCGCGCTCCTGGTGGTCGAGCCGCCCCGCGTCGCGAGCCGCCTCCAGTTCGACTGCACGCCGCGAGGCGACCTGTTCGGCCTCGCCGTCAACGGCCGGCGGGTCTCGTTCGCCGAGAACGTCTTCTATGCGTTCCGCGGCGACAGGATCGCCGAGGTCTGGTCGGTCATCGACAAGGCGGCGATCGCGGCGCAGCTCTGAGGGCGCTCGCGGCCGACCGCGCTCGTGTCCTTCGAGGCTCGCGCCGCAGGATGACCGCTACCGCCCGAGCGCCGTGCCGTCCTTGCGCTTGTCGGAGGCGCCCTGGAGGGTGCCGTCGGCGGCACGGCGGACGAACTGGGCGCCGCCGAAATCGCTTCGCCCGGCGATGTTGCCGATCGAGCCGGCGTCGGCAAAGCCGGCATCGCGGAGCGCCTTGACGATCGGCTCCGGCATGCCGGGCTCGATGGCGAGCAAGTCCCCCTCGAGGCGCCAGCGCGGCGCGTCGAGCGCGGCCTGGAGCGGCTCGCCCCACGCCTCAAGGCGCATCAGGAGCTGGACGTGGCCCTGCGGCTGCATGGCGCCGCCGACCACGCCGAACACGGCATGGAGCGCGCCGTCCTTGAGGGCCGCGGCCGGGATCACTGTGTGATAGGCGCGCTTGCCCGGGGCCGGGCCGTTGATGTGGCCGGGCTCGGCGAAGCCGGAGCCGCGGTTCTGGAGGACGAAGCCGCCGGCCTCGACGCCGATCGCCGCGCCGAAGCGCTTGAAGACGCTGCTCATCAGGGTGAGGCCGAGGCCGTCGCGGTCGACGATCGCGGTCGAGACGGTGTTGCCGGCCGGGTCGGCGACGGTCTCCTTCGCGCGCTTCATGCCGGCGAGCATCGCCCGGACCGCAGCGACCCAGGTCTCGGGATCGGCGGGGTCGAGGGCGAGCGGCTCGAGCGCATCGAGGGTGTCGATGACCGCCCGGCCATGGGTGTTGGGCGGGCATTCGAGCACGGTGAGGCCGCGGAAGCTGGTCGAGAGCGGCACGTCGAAATTGCCGGTATGGGCGGCGAAGTCGGAAGCCTTGAGGACGCCGCCCGAGGCGGCGCTCGCCACCTCCGAGGCTTCCGCCGCGGCGCCCTTGTAGAACGCGTCGGGGCCGTCGCTGGCGATGGCGGCGAGGGTGGCGGCGAGCGCGGGATTGGCGAAGGTGTCGCCGGCGGCCGGCACGTTGCCGGCGCGGTAGAGCGCGGCGCAGCCGGGGTCCTTGGCGATGAGGGACTCGAAGAACGACCACTCGCGGGCGGCGATCGGGCCGACCGGGAAGCCGTCCTGGGCCATGGCGATCGCCGGGGCGAGCAGGTCGGCGATCGGCAGGCGGCCATAGCGGGCATGGAGGTCGAACCAGCCGCGGACCGCGCCGGGCACGGTGACCGACAGGGGATGGCGGTCGGGAATGCGGCGGTCGGGGAGGGCTTCCACGAGGTCGGCGGTGAGGCCCATCGGCGCGCGGCCGGTGCCGTTATAGGTGACCGCATTGCCGCTGGGCTCGACGATCATGGCGAGGAGATCGCCGCCGATGCCCGTCGCCATCGGCTCGACCACGCCGAGGATGGCGTCGGCGGCAATCGCCGCATCGATCGCCGAGCCGCCCGCTTCGAGCATGGCGAGCGCAGTGCGCGCGGCCGTCGGATGGCCGGTGGCGACCATGCATTCGCGGCCCTCGCGGCCTTCGGGCGGGATCGGGGCGAAGTCTTCCATGGCGCGCGGCTCCTTTGACTGACGGCCAGTCGGGACCGCACCAGCGAAGTGCGCGGAGGGCCCCGAATTGCGCAGTTTTGGAGCGCTTCCGGCCTTTGCAGCGTGGCGAAAGTCAGTATACTGTATTCCGCATCGGGGCAACGCCTTTGCCTCGACCGGAATCGCCATGACAGAAGGGGTAGGCCCGTTGAAGCAGAAGTGGAAGCTCGAGCGCGACGATGCGCGGGTAATGGTCGATGCGGCGCTCAAGAAGGCCGCCGAGCTCAACGTGCCGCAGACCGTGTGCATCGCCGATGACGGCGGTTTCCCGCTGATCATCGAGCGCATGGACGGGGCGCGGATCACCGGCCCGCAGATCGCCTGGAACAAGGCGTTCACTGCCGCCGGCCACAAGCGCTCCACGCATCTCTTCAACACCCCGCCGAACGGCCCGGCGCTGCCCGGCAACGAGGCCTTCGGCATCCAGCTGTCGTTCGAGGGCAAGTTCACCGTGTTCGTCGGCGGCTTTCCGATCGTCGTCGACGGCGAGGTGATCGGCGGCGTCGGCATGTCGGGCGGCAATGGCGAGCAGGACACCGCCTGCGGCCTCGCTGCGCTCGAGGCGCTGCGCGAGCGGATCGCGGGCGACGGCCTCTCGGTCTCCGGCGCGGCCGACATAAAGACGTAGGCAGGCGGAGCGGAGACGGCCGTGTCGCATCGGGTGACCATCGCCGGTTCGGGCGAGACTTTTGCGGTCGGGCCGGAGCAGTCGGTGCTGGGTGCCGCGCTCGAGGCCAACATCAACCTCGCCCACGACTGCAAGTCCGGCACCTGCGCCACCTGCCGGGTGCGGCTGGTGGAGGGCGCGGTCGAATACCGCGAGGAGCCGATGGGGCTGATGCCGGAGGAGGCGGAAGCCGGCTTCGCACTCGCCTGCCAGGCGCGGCCGCTGACCGACCTCGTCATCGAGGCAGAGGTGCAGCCGCCGCTCGCCGCCGCCCCGGCGCGGCGCACGGCCGTGGTGCGGGGCATCCGCCGCTTCGCCCCCGACGTGACCCACCTGCCGCTGGAGCTGCCCGACGGCGCGGACTTCCAGTACCTGCCCGGGCAGCACGTCGCGATCCTGATGGAGGACGGCCGGCCGCGGAGCTTCTCGATCGCGTCGGCGCCGAAGGGCAACCGCTTCGACCTCCACGTCCGCCACATCCCCGGCGGCGCCTTCACCGAGGGGCGCCTCGGTGCGCTCGCCGAGGGGGCGGAACTGGATGTCGAGCTGCCACTCGGCGCCTTCTTCCTGCGCAAGGAAGACTTCCGGCCGCTGCTGATGGTCGCCACCGGCACCGGCCTCGCGCCGATCAAGAGCATCCTCGAGGCGCTGATGGAGGAGCCGGACGAGTGCCCGCCGGCGCTGCTCTACTGGGGCGGCCGCGAGCCCGACGCCCTCTATCTCCACGACGAGATCGCCGGCTGGAGCGAGAAGCTGCCGGAGTTCGAGTACCGCCCGGTGCTGTCGCGCGCCGACGCCGGCTGGCAGGGGCGGCGCGGCTACGTCCAGGACGCGGTGGTCGCCGACATCGAAGATCTCTCGGAATACGCGATCTATCTCTGCGGCTCGCCGACCATGGTGAGCGCCGCCAAGGCCCTGTTCGTCGCGCGCGGCGCGAGCCTCAACCACATCTACGCCGACAGCTTCCTGTTCCAGCACAATCGCTGATTGGTTGGGGCGGCGGGCTGACGGGCGAGTTCCGGCCGATCCGGCCAGCGCGCGGCACGAATCGCGCTATCCTCCCCTGCCGTCCATCCGCAATCGCAGGGCCGCGACAGGCCGCCCGATTGCGGTTGGATTCTGTATTCGGTATTCAGAACGGGTATGGCCCGCGTCTCCGACGGGGCCGGGCGGCAGATTCGGTGCACGGTGATGAACATACCTCTCGGTGCTTCCCACGAACCCCTGACCAAGCTGGTGACGGCGAAACTGCGCGAGCGGATCCTCAACGGCGAGTTCGCGCTGGGCGAGCGGCTGGTCGAGGGGCGGCTCTCGGAAGAGCTCGGCGTGTCGCGGATGCCGGTGCGCGAGGCGCTCCGCGAGCTCGCGGCCGAGGGCATCGTCACCATCGAGCCGCGCCGTGGCGCCTCGGTCACCAACTACAGCGACGAGCAGAAGCGCGAGCTGATCGAGGTCCGCGCCACGCTCGAATCGCTCAACGCCAAGCTCGCCGCGCGGCGCCATGACCCGGACCAGATCGCCCAGCTCCAGGCGATCCTCGACGAGGGCGCCCGGCTGATGGCGGAGGAGAACCCGGCCGCCGTGGTCCGCCAGAACTTCCGCTTCCACGAGGCGCTCGGCCGGGTCGCCGGCAACACGGTGCTGCAGGACATCATCGGCTCGCTCCGCGACCGGACGGCGATGCTGTTCGCCCCGCACGGGGTGCCGCGGGCCCGCCAGAACTGGCAAGAGCACGCGGCGATCCTGCGCGCCGTGATCGAGGGTGATGGCGAGCTCGCCGCGCTGCTCGCCGCCCGCCACGTCTACAACGCCGCGCAGATGCCCCAGGAGGGGTAGCGCGCCGCTAGGCGCCGCCCGATCCCGTCGACGCCGCTCGCCCGGCCGCCCGGTATCGCCACCGGGGGCGCGGGAGAGTCGTCCTTAGGGCGCGCGGGCGTCCGGGCCGGAACCGCGTGAACGCGAGCGGGACCCGCTACGTCTCGAGCCGCAGGCCGGCGTCCGTCCAGTCCTCCTTGCCGCCGGCATAGACGGCGACGTCGGCATAGCCCCGCATGGCGAGAAACGCCGCCGCCTGGTGCGAATTGCGGCACGTCGCGCCGGTGCAGTAGACGACGATCTGCCGGCTCTTGTCGGGCGCAAGCTCGGCCGCCCTCTCGAGCTCGTCGAGCGGCAGCACGGCCGCGCCGGGGAGGTGGCCCGCCTCGTAGTAGCGGCGCGGCAAAGCCTCGACCAGGATGGGCGGATTGGTGCTGAGCATCGCCTCGGCCAGGGCCGATCGGGTGATCTCGCGGGTCATCACAGGCTCCTTCTGTTGCATATACGATAATTGCATTTGCAAGTATATTTGCGTGGCGGACAATTGCAAATGCAACTAATCGTGAGAGCCGGGAGAGGGCGATGTCGAAGGCAGTCCTGAGAGCCTGGAGCGACCTGCTTGGTGCGCATGCGCTCGCGGTGCGCCAGATCGAGGAGCGCCTCCGGGCGGC
>JAEVZM010000147.1 GCA_023392225.1 Pseudomonadota bacterium | reverse complement strand
GACACCCCCGGGAGGAGCGGCTACTCGCCGCTGTTCCAGCCTTTGTACTCGCCCACGTTGTCGCGCGTCACGAGCGCCGGGGCGACCAGGATCGAAGGCTCGGCGAGCGTCTCGCCGTTGACCAGCGCGGCGCCGGCCTCGACCGCCGCCTTGGCGAGCGCCGAGGGAAGCTGCGCCGAGGATGCCTCGATCAGGGTGTCGCGCTTCAGCGCTTCCTCGATGTCCGGCGAGCCGTCGACGGTGGTGATGACGATGCCGGTGCGGTTGAGCTGCTTGGCGGCAAGGTCGGCGCCGATCGCCGAGGGGTCGTTGATCGTGAAGATCGCGTTCACGTCGTCATAGGCGGTGAGCAGCCCGGTGGTGACGTTGAGGCCGCCCTCGCGGGTGCCGATGCCGTTCTGGTCCTCGGAGAGGATCTTGATGTCCGGGGTCTCGGCGAGCACTTCCTTGCAGCCCTTGACGCGGTCGATCACGCCCGAGACCGGCGGGCCGTTGACGATGATCAGGTTGCCCTTGCCGCCGAGCTTCTCGGCGATGTAGGCGCAGGCCTGCTTGCCGGCGGTGACGTTGTCCGTGGTGATCGTCGCCTGGGCGCCGTCGGCGGTGTTGTCGATCGCCACGACCGGGATGCCGGCCGCCTCGGCCCGCTTCACCGCCGCGCCGATCGCTTGCGAGTCGACGGCGGAGACGATGATCAGGTCGACGCCGGCCTGGATGAAGTTGTCGAACTGGGACGACTGCTTGCCGAGGTCGTAGTCGCCGGAGACCACCAGGACCTTGGCGTCGGGACCGGCGACGTCCTTCACCGCGCCCTCGATGCTCTTGGCGATGGCGCCGAAGAAGGGGTTGCCGAGATCGACGACCGTGACGCCCACGGAGGTCAACTCCTTGGCGCTGGCAGCCTGAAGCGGTGCCAGGACGGTGCCCGCCAGCAACAGGCCGGCGAGCGCACGCGACGCATAATGTCTCATGTCCATTTCCTCCACTTGGACTTCCGGGTAGTTTCGGCCGGTAGTTTCCTCCCCTACCCGTCGAGAGAACGGATACGACGAAGCAAAATGTCCCGCAAGAGGGAATTTTTGGACAATCGTGGTATGTTTTGTCCCATGAGGGAGCGGCGATGAGCGACAGGCAATCCGACGGCTTCGATGAGGGTGCCGCGTTTCGAGACCGGGCGCTGGCCGTCAACCTGTTCCCCGCCGAGCGGCGGATCGTCGAGCAGCTGCTGGCGATCCCGACCTACGAGCTCGGCGTGATGACCTCCTCGGACTTGTCGCAGCGCTCCGGCGCGAGCCGGTCGAGCATCGACCGGCTGTCGCGGAAGCTCGGCTATCCCGGCCTCAAGGAGATGCGGAAGGCGCTCCTCCTCGAGGAGGGTCGCGACCGGCGCCGCCGGGCGCGCAGCCCCGGCGAGCCGCCTGCGGAGATCGCGCGCCGGGTGATGTCGGCGGTGGCGCTCCGCGCCGGGGCGATGGCCGATTCGCTCGGCAGCGGCGGGGCCGTCGAGACGCTGGTCGACTGGATGGCCGAGGCCAAGTCGATCACCCTGTGCGGCGCGGGCGAATCGTCCGTGACCTGCAACGTCATCTACATGCGGCTCATCCGCCTCGGCCTGCCGATCAGCTTCGCCGAGGAGTTCCACACCCAGGTGACGCTGGCATCGCTCCTCGGCCCGCGCGACGTGGCGATTGCCTTCTCCTATTCCGGCGGCTCGCGCTCGACGCTGTGGGCCGCCCGTGCCGCACGCCAGAACGGAGCGCGGGTGGTGGCGATCACCGGCATGCCCGGCTCGACGCTCGGCAAGCTTGCCGACCTCAGGATCGTCCTCCCCTCCGGACCGGCCCTCCCCGGGAGCGCCGAGGTGCTCGACCGCATCGTCGCCGGCGGCCTCGCCGAGGTGCTGTTCCAGTGCATCGCGGCCCGCTCGCCCGACCTCCTCGCCAATTCGGTGCGGATCGACGACAGCTTCAGCGAGGAGCGCACCTGACGTCGATGCGCTATCCCGCCTCCGGCGTATAGGTCAACGCCTCCGAAGGAAGGCGCTCTGTTCTTCAGGATACTGGGAGATTGGCCACTGGCGGAGAGGGAGGGATTCGAACCCTCGGAACGCTTGCGCGCTCAACGGTTTTCGAGACCGCCCCGATCGACCACTCCGGCACCTCTCCGTGGTCGGCGCGCACCATACAGAGGCACCCGTCACCACACAAGGCTCAGATAGTCGCTTCGCTGTGGAAACGCAAAGGCCCCGTTCCGGCGTCGCGGCGCTGGGCACGCCCGGCGCGGATGGGGCCGGAAAGTCGACGTCCGCGGACGCAACATGTCGCGGAAACCAAAAGGCCCCGGAACCGGCGAGGGAGGGCCGGCTCCGGGGTCCGTCGACCCGCGCGGCTAGCGCGGGTTGCGATTGCGCTCGGCGTCGGAGCGCTGGCCGTCCGGCTGGCGGCGCTGCTCCTGCTCGCGGCCGGCCTTGTCGCCGAACTGGCCCTGGCCGTGCTCGCCCTGGGCGTGCTGCTGGCCCTGGCCCGGCTTCTGCCCCGGGTTCTGACCCGGATTCTGGCCCATCTGCTTCTGGTTGCGATCCTGGTTGCGGTTCTCGTTCATGACAGTTCTCCTCGCCTCTGGCGATGAATGAACGGCGGGCAACATCGTCCGTCGCGCCGAATGAACGGCGCCCGCAGGCCGCTGTTCCGGGTCGGGGCGCGCATTTCTTGGCGACCAGTCCCGGGAACGGAGAGCGACGACGCGCGTTCGCGTGCCCGTTCAATCCTCCTCGACGTGCTCGGGAAGATCCTCGGTCTTGGTCGCGGCATAGTCCTCGAGCTCGCGCTCCGTCATCGTCTCGTACATCTCTCTAGCTGCACCCCACAGCTTGTCGGCCGGGGACTCGCCGCGCT
>JAEVZM010000494.1 GCA_023392225.1 Pseudomonadota bacterium | reverse complement strand
ACCCGCACGTGGCCGTGGCTGGTGACGTCGGTGAAGGCGACCTGGTGCGCCGGGAAGGCGAAGATCGGCTCGGCATTGCCCGCGCCGAACGGGCCGGCGCGGTCGACCATGCCGATCAGGTCGAGGCTGGCGCCGCGGGCCGACAGTGCCGCATCGACCGCAAGGCCATCCGCCTCCTCGGAGCCCGCGACGGCGCGGCGGAGCGCTTCCTCGAGGAAAGCCCGCAGCTCGCCGAGCCGCGCCTCCTCGACCGTGAGGCCCGCCGCCATGGCGTGGCCGCCGCCCTTGACCAGGATGCCGCGCTCGACGGCGCGCCGGACGGCGCGGCCGAGATCGACACCGGCGACGGAGCGGCCGGAGCCGGTGCCGATGCCGTTCGGCTGCATGGCGATCGCCACCGTCGGGCGGTGAAAGCGGTCCTTGAGGCGGGAGGCGATCAGGCCGACGACACCGGCATGCCAATGCTCGCTGGCGGTGACCAGCACCGCCGGCCCCTCCCCGGCGCCGATCTCGGCCTCGGCCTCGGCGATCGCCTCCTCGAGCATCACCGTCTCCAACGCCTGGCGCTCGCGGTTGAGCCGGTCGAGCTCGGCGGCGAGGCGCTCGCTGTCGGCCGGGTCGTCGCTGGCCAGCAGCCGCGCGCCGAGCGCTGCATCGCCGATCCGCCCACCGGCATTGATCCGCGGGCCGAGCAGGAAGCCGAGGTGATAGGGCGCGGCGGGGCCGCCGAGCCGGGCGGTGTCGGCGAGCGCGGCAAGGCCGCGATTGGCGCGCCGGCCCATCGCCAGGAGGCCCTTCGAGACGAAAGCGCGGTTGAGCCCGACGAGCGGGACGACGTCGCAGACTGTGCCGAGCGCCACCAGGTCGAGCCACTGCAGCAGCTCCGGCTCCCGCCGCGTCGCGAACCAGCCGCGGGTGCGGAGCAGCCGGTTGACCGCCACCAGCGTCAGGAAGGTGACACCGACGGCGGCGAGATGGCCGAGGCCGGAGAGATCGTCCTGCCGGTTGGGATTGACCACGGCCACCGCCGGCGGCAGCTCGGCACCGACCTGGTGATGGTCGAGGACCACCACGTCGAGCCCCGCCGCGCGGCCGTCGGCGAGCGCCTGATGGCTGGTCGAGCCGCAGTCGACGCAGACGACGAGCTTGACGCCCTGCCCCGCGAGCGTCCGCATCGCCTCGCTGTTCGGCCCGTATCCCTCGAAGATGCGGTCGGGGATATAGATGAGCGGCTCGCGCCCGACGGCGTGCATGTAGCGGGTGAACAGCGCCGCCGAGGTCGCGCCGTCGACGTCGTAGTCCCCGAACACCGCCATCTGCTCGCCCGAGACCACGGCATCGGCGATGCGCGAGGCTGCCGCGTCCATGTCGGTCAGCACCGAGGGGTCGGGCAACAGCCGCTTCAGCGCCGGCTCGAGGAAGTGCGGAACCCCGTCGGCATCGACCCCGCGCCCGGCGAGCACCCGGGCGACGATGTCGGGCAGCCCGTGGCGCTGGGCGATGGTGGTCGCGATCCGCGTTTCGGCCTCGTCGAGCCGCGACACCCAGCGCCGCCCGGTCAGCGAGCGCTCGACGCCGAGGAAGGCGCGATCGGCGCCAGGCCGGTCGCCAAGTCGGTCGGGGCTCATCGGCATGGCGGTCGCGAATCGGTTGACATGGAGCGATTTTACCCGGTTCGCTGGCCCACGTTGCCGCGACCGACCGCCCGGCGCTCCACTGCCCCCCGCGCGAGGCCGCGCTCTGCCGTGGAAATCGTCGTTGGGGGCCAATCCTTAACCGGTCGTTAACCACCTCGCGGTGAACTTGGCTAACCGATCATTAACCCCGGTTAACAAGCTCTTGTCGCTCGCCGCTTCCGCCCCGCCGCGTCCGAAGCTCCGGCTCGCCGGACGCTCGTTCCTCGCCTTCGTGCTCGAGCCGTGGGCGCCGATCGCCGACTGGCTCGCCGAGCTCGACGAGGTCGCCCGGAAGTCGGCGACCTTCTTTGCCAATCGTCCGGTGATCCTCGACCTCTCCACCCTCCGCCCGGACAAGGCGGAGGCCGAGTTGCTTCTCGAATCCCTCAAGGTCCGCTCGATCCGGGTGATCGCGGTCGAGGGAATCGAGCCCGAAATGCTGGGCCCCGCCCTCGCCCCCCTCGCCGCGGGCAAGGACTCCGCCAAGGTCATCGAGTTCCCCGGCACGGAGGAACCGATCGCCGTGCCGGACCTGCCCGTGGCGACCCAGACCTCGATGGTCGTCGACAAGCCGGTACGCTCGGGCCAGTCGATCTATTTCCCCGACGGCGACCTGACGATCATCGGTTCGGTGTCGTCCGGTGCCGAGGTGATCGCCGGCGGCTCGATCCACGTCTATGGCGCGCTGCGCGGCCGCGCGGTCGCCGGCGCCATGGGCGACGGCAATGCGCGGATCGTCTGCACCCGGTTCCACGGCGAGCTGGTGGCGATCGACGGCAACTACATGGCGGCCGAGGACGCACCGCAGAAGCTGGCCGACAAGCCTGTGCATATCCGCCTTCAGGGCGGCTCCCTCATCACGCAGATTCTCGAATAACGCCCGGAAGGAGTTGAGACGAAATGGGTACGGTCCTCACGGTCACATCGGGCAAGGGCGGCGTGGGCAAGACCACGTCGACCGCGGCCCTCGGCGCAGCGCTCGCGATGAGCGGCCAGCGCGTCGCGGTCGTCGACTTCGATGTCGGCCTCCGCAATCTCGACCTCGTGCTCGGCGCCGAGCGCCGGGTGGTGTTCGACTTCATCAACGTCGTGCAGGGCCAGGCCAAGCTCAACCAGGCCCTGATCCGCGACAAGCGGCTGGAGAACCTCTACCTGCTCCCCGCCTCGCAGACCCGCGACAAGGACGCCCTCACCGACGACGGCGTCGCCTTCGTCATCGACGCGCTCCGCGAGGACTTCGACTGGGTGATCTGCGACAGCCCGGCCGGCATCGAGCGCGGCGCCCTGCTCGCCATGCGCCATGCCGACATCGCGGTGGTGGTCACCAATCCCGAGGTTTCCTCGGTGCGCGACTCGGACCGGATCATCGGCATGCTCGACGCGCGGACCCTCGCCGCCGAGCGCGGCCAGCAGGTCGAGAAACACGTGCTGATCACCCGCTACGACGCCGCCCGCGCCGCCCGTGGCGAGATGCTGTCGGTCGAGGACGTGCTCGAGATCCTGTCGCTGCCGTTGATCGGCATCGTGCCGGAGAGCCAGGCGGTGCTGAAGGCGTCGAACATCGGCTCTCCGATCACCCTCGCCGACCCGCAGAGCGCGTCGGCCAAGGCCTACATGGATGCTGCCCGCCGCCTGCGCGGCGATGCGGTGGAGATGACGGTCCCCACCGGCAAGAAGAGCTTCTTCGGCAGCCTGTTCGGGAGAGCCGCGTAATGTTCAGCTTCTTCAAGCCAAAAACCACTGCCCCCGTCGCCCGCGACCGGCTGAAGGTCCTGCTCGCCCATGAGCGGGCGTTCCTCAACAAGCCCGACCTCATCGCGGTGCTGCGCGAGGAGATCCTCGCCGTGATCCGCAAGCACGTCCAGGTCGATCCGGACAAGGTCCGCGTCACCACCGAGCGGGATTCCAAGGTCTCGACGTTGTCGGTGGACATCGAGATCCCGATGGACCAGCCGACCGCGGCTGCCGCCTGACGAACGACACGGGCATCGTCACGAAGACAAGAGAAAGGGCGCCCACTGGGCGCCCTTTTTCGTTCCGGCGACCGTATCCGAGGCTCACATCTCGGGCATCGGCAGGATCTCCATGATCTCCACCGATTCGCCGGGGAAGATGGTGAAATGCGGATGGTTCTCGAACATCCGCGCCGCCGCGGCGTGGTCCTCCGCCTCGACGATGGCGTAGGCCGTGACGGCGTTGTGGATATCGCTGATGCCGCCCGGATCGACACGCTTGGTCTTGCCGACCGGGGCGCCCTCGTCGCCGATGCTGACGGCGTGGTCCTTGCCCCATGCCACCCAGGCGTCGAACCCCGCCTTCTGGCGGCGCTGGCGCTCCGCCTCGTCCAGCTTGTCCCAGCCGGCGCGGGCAAGGCCCTCCGGCGTTCCCATGTAGAGCACGAGGAATCTCTTCATCGCGGAGTGTCTCCCAAGTTGCGAGCTCCCGCGAGGCTAGCCCGGATTCGGCCTGAACGTGGCAGGATGAATCAGCGCCTTCGGCGGATCGCCGCCCGGACGTCGGAACATTGGCCCCGCCCGCTCGTTCCCGCTGCATCCCCTCACACCGAAGGAGTGCGCCCCAATGCACGACATCAGCGGCAAGAAGATCCTCATCCTCGCCACCAACGGCTTCGAGCAGTCGGAGCTGGAAGGACCGCGCGACCGGTTGAAGGCGGCCGGGGCGACGGTCGAGATCGCCTCGCCGGAGAGTGGCGAGATCAAGGGCTGGCAGAAGAAGGACTGGGGTCCGGCTGTGCCGGTCGATCGGTCGCTCGAGTCCGTGCGTGCCGAGGACTATGACGCGATCGTCCTCCCGGGCGGGCAGATGAACCCCGACACGCTCCGCGGCAACCCGCAGGCGCTCGAGCTGATCCGCGCCTTCTTCGCGGCGGGCAAGGTGGTCGCCGCGATCTGCCATGCACCGTGGCTGCTCATCGATACCGGGATCGCCAAGGGGCGGCAGGTGACCTCCTGGCCGACGCTCCGCCGCGACCTCGAGAATGCGGGTGCACGGTGGCTGGACGAGGCGGTCGTGACCGACAATGGCGTCATCACCAGCCGCAAGCCCGCAGATATCGAGGCCTTCTCGGCCAAGATCGCCGAGGAGCTCGTGGAGGGCCGGCACGAGCGGCGGGACGCCGCCGCCTGATCCGCACCGCTCCCATCGGCGCTCAGCCGCCGGCGATCACCCGGAGGTCCGGGCGGCTGTCGCCGGTAACGCGGTCGAGCGCGGTGACCGTTGCCCGGAGGCGCCGGACCATGAGCCGCATCACCGCGTCCATGAAGTCGCTGTCGTCGCGGACCAGCACCTCGAACAGGGCGCGGTCGATCACCCGGACCTCGGTCGGTCCGGAGGCGATGGCCGAGGCCATGCGTGGCCCATGGTCGACCAGCGACGCCTCGCCGAAGATCTCACCCGGGCGCACCGTCTCGAGCGGCACCCCGTTGCCGACCCGGACCCGGCCGCGGGTCACGATGTAGGCGCACGATCCAATCTCGCCGCGCGCGTAGATGGTTGCACCGCTCGGGAAGGTGAGCACCTCCCCGCCCCCGGCCGCAATCGCATCGATGTCGAAGGTGGTCCCTGGCATTTCAAGCGTTTCCTGTCTAAGCGCCGCGCCGGCATCCTTCGACCCACCGGCTTAAGAAAAGTTCGCCCCGATCGTTCAAAATGTCCGCGAAGCGGCAGCACCGGCAGAAATCACCAGGGCGCAGCATTCCAAGGTGAATGCGGTGCTAAACTTGCCGCGCAAACTGCGATGCGCTAACCCGACGCCGGCCGTACCGACTGCGGCACGATCATCAGCTTGCCCCGACTGGAACACTCGACGATGCCGGCCGACAGGACCCTCATCAAGCCGCGCCTCCCCCGCGGCCTTGCCGACCGTGACGCCGGCGCGATCCGTGCCACCGAGGCGATGGTGGCGAGGATCCGCGCCGTGTACGAGCGCTACGGGTTCGAGCCGGTCGAGACGCCGCTGATCGAATACACCGAGGCGCTGGGCAAGTTCCTGCCCGACCAGGACCGGCCGAACGAAGGCGTCTTCTCCTTCCAGGACGATGACGAGCAGTGGCTGTCGCTGCGCTACGACCTCACCGCGCCCCTCGCCCGCTACGTCGCCGAGAAGTACAAGGAGCTGCCGAAGCCCAACCGCAGGTACCGCGCCGGCTGGGTGTTCCGGAACGAGAAACCCGGCCCCGGCCGCTTCCGCCAGTTCATGCAGTTCGATGCCGACACGGTCGGCGCCGCCTCGCCGGCGGCCGATGCCGAGATGTGCATGATGATGGCCGATACGCTCGAGGCGCTCGGCGTCGCGCGCGGCCAGTACGTGATCAAGGTCAACAACCGCAAGGTCCTCGACGGCCTCCTCGAGGCGATCGGCCTCGGCGGCGAGGATAATGCCGGCCGGCGGCTGACGGTGCTCCGCGCCATCGACAAGCTCGACCGCCTCGGCATTGCCGGCGTCGAGCAGCTTCTCGGCAAGGGTCGCGAGGACGAGAGCGGCGACTTCACCCGTGGCGCCGAGCTCGATCCCGCGAGCATCGCCAAGCTCGTCGGATTTCTCCGCAGCGCGGCAGACGCCGCCGCCGAGATCGCCGCCGGCACGGCCGGTCCCGACGGCGACGCGGACAAGGCCGACTGGAAGATCATCGACGAGATGCGAACCTCGTTCGGCAACAGCCCGACCATCGTCGAGGGGCTCGCCGAGCTCGAGGACATCTGGGAGTTCGTCCGGGCCGGCGGCTACGGGATCGAGCGCATCAAGATCGACCCCTCGGTCGTGCGCGGTCTCGAGTACTATACCGGGCCGGTGTTCGAGGCCGAGCTCCTCTTCCAGATCCCCAACGAGAAGGGCCAGCCGGTGGTGTTCGGCTCGGTCGGCGGTGGCGGGCGCTATGACGGCCTCGTCGGCCGCTTCATGAAGGACAACGTCCCGGCGACCGGCTTCTCGATCGGCGTCTCCCGCCTCCAGGCGGCGCTCACCGCGCTCGGCAAGCTCGACGCGACCGCCGCCAACGGCCCGGTGGTGGTGACCGTGATGGACCGGCTCCGCATCGCCGACTACCAGCGCATGGTGACGACGCTCCGGAACGCCGGCATCGCCGCCGAGCTCTATCTCGGCAGCTCCGGCATGCGCGCCCAGCTCAAATATGCCGACCGGCGGAATGCCCCGGCCGTGATCATCCAAGGCGAGGACGAGCACGCCCGCGGCGTGGTGCAGGTCAAGGACCTCGCCCTCGGCAAGCAGCTCGCCGCCGGCGTCGAAGGCCACGAGCAGTGGAAGGAAGAGCGCCCCGGCCAGTTCGAGATCGCCGAGGACGGTCTGGTCGAGGCGGTGCGGAAGATCGTCGATGCGTAGTCCGTTTGCGCCGTGCGCAGCCCGGCTCCGCCGGACAGGCCAATGACCGACAGCTACGCGCCGCTTCGCGCCCTCTTCACCGACGCCGGCTACGGCTTCGTCGCGCCGCCGCTCCTCTATGACGCCCGCGTCTTCGTCGCGCCGCTCGGCGAGGACCTCCGGCGGCGCCTTTTCCTGACGCTCGACCAGGACGGCACGGAGATGGCGCTCCGGCCCGACTTCACGATTCCGGTCGCGCTTCATCATCTCGCCTCCGGCGCGGCGAAGCGGAAGGCCGGATACGCCTATCTCGGCCCGGTGTTCCGCCAGCGCGTGGAGGAGCCGGACGAGTTCCTGCAGGCCGGGGGCGAGTCGCTCGGCCGCACCGACCGCGACCAGGCCGACGCCGACATCCTGCGCCTCGCCTTCGACGCCGCCGCGGCGCTCGGCATCGCC
>JAEVZM010000490.1 GCA_023392225.1 Pseudomonadota bacterium | reverse complement strand
CCTGCCCAGCCGCGCCATCGCCTCCCGATGGAGGGCGGCTGCCCCACGGGCGAGGCGCGTTTTACGCGCGGCTACCGGCTGCCCGCCCGCTACGTCATTCACACCGTCGGCCCCGTCTGGCAGGGCGGCGGCACCGGCGAGGACGGCCTCCTTGCCGCCTGCTACGCGTCCTCGTTGCGCCTGGCTGCGGCAAACAGTGTCGCCAGCTTGGCATTTCCTGCAATCTCAACCGGTGTATACGGTTTCCCCGCAGATCGGGCCGCACGCATCGCGGTCGATACGGTCCGAAGCGAAACCGAAGCGGGACACGAAGCGTTGCAACACGTGCTATTCTGCTGCTTCGACCAGCGGGCAGCCGACCTCCATCGGGAGGCGATGGCGCGGCTGGGCAGGGAGTGACGCGATTGGGATGCCGCATCGCCATCGTCGCGATCCTTGCCGCCACGGCGATGCCGCTGGCGATCGCGCCCGTGGTATCGGGTCCGCTTGAGCCGTTCCGGAAGGTCTTCAAGGCACCGGCTGATACGCTGAAGGGGCTGGTCACGCCCAAGGCCCACCAGGCGGAGCCGTCGGCCCCTCCGGCCGAGACTCCGCCGCCGGCCGCTGAGGCGGTGGCTGCCCCGGCCCCGGCCCCGGCGCCCGAACCCGCCGATGTTCCGGAAGTCGCGGTCGCCGCCCCGGTCGCTCCCGAGGACGTGCCGGTGCCGCGGCTCCGGCCCGACGGTGCGATCACCACCGCGGCGGCATCAGGCGGAAACGCGGCCGAGGAGGATCCCTGGGCGGTGTTCACCGACGGCCCGGACGCGCCCCCGCTCGACATGAGCCAGCATGAGGATGCGATCGAGGCGCTGATCGCCGGGCGCTCCCTCGGGGCGGTCCACAAGGCGGCCAATCCGCCGCCGGACGCGGTCACCGTCGACGCGGAGGCGATCGCCAACGGTGCGGTGCTCGGCTACGCCGCGCCCGGCGACCCGATCGACGTCGAGCCGCGGATTCGTCCGAATTTCTCGGCCGCCGCGCCGAGTACCGACTCCGAGGGCGGGGAAGCCGTCTCGGTCCAGGGGATTCTCCGGCCGCGGGTTGCCTCGGCCACCGCCGATCTCGACGAGGAGCGCGGCAACGCCGTCTCGGGCGTGCTGCGGCCGGGCGGCAGCTGCTCGCGCAGCCTCGTCTCCCTCGGGGTGACGGCAGTCTCGGTCGATCCGATCCGCAAGGGCAGTTGCGGGATCGCCGCCCCGGTCGAGGTCGCGGCCCTCGGTGGCGGGGCGATAGCGCTCTCGACCAAGGCCATGGTCAATTGCGACGTGGCCTCGACGCTCGCCACCTTCATGCGCGACACGGTCGACCCCATCGCCCGCCGCAAGCTCGGCGGCAGCGTCACCGAGATCCGGGTCGCCGCCTCCTACGCCTGCCGGCCGCGCAACAACGTCAAGGGCGCCAAGCTCAGCGAGCATGCCAAGGGCAACGCCATCGACATCTCCGCCTTCAAGGTGAAGGGTGAGTGGATCGTGGTCGGCGGCAAGAACGGCCTTGCCCAGAACGCCTTCCTCAAGGACGTGCGGAAGGCTGCCTGCGGCCCCTTCACCACGGTGCTCGGTCCGGGCTCCGATCCTTATCACAGCGATCATTTCCATTTCGACATCGCCCAGCGCGGCAAGACCGGTCGCAGTCTCTATTGCCGCTGAGCGGACTCGCAAACCGTGCGGAACCAATGACTTAGTCCGCCGGCTTGGACTTGCGGCGGGCACTGGCCATGCCCATTTTCGGGTCTGGCCGCAACCGGCGGCCGAGAGGAGAGACTTGAACCGATGAACTTCATGCGGACCGCCATGCTTCTCGCCGCGATGACGGCGATCTTCATGGGAGTCGGCTACCTGGTGGGCGGTACCGGCGGCATGGTCTTCGCCTTCCTCCTCGCCGCGGCGATGAATCTGTTCACCTACTGGAACGCCGACAAGATGGTGCTCCGGATGAACAATGCGCGCGAGGTCGACGCCCGCACCGCGCCGGAGTTCTACGCCATGATCGAGCAGCTCTCCCGTCAGGCGGGACTGCCGATGCCGAAGGTCTATGTCATCGATAATCCGCAACCGAACGCGTTCGCCACCGGCCGCAATCCGGAGAATGCGGCCGTCGCCGCCACCACCGGGCTGCTGCGCTCGCTCTCCCACGAGGAGATCGCGGCGGTGATGGCGCATGAGCTCGGCCATGTGAAGAACCGCGACACGCTGACCATGACGATCACGGCGACGATCGCCGGCGCGATCTCGATGCTCGCCAATTTCGCGCTGTTCTTCGGCGGCGGCTCGCGCGACAACAACAACCCGCTCGGCGCCATCGGCGTGATCGTGGCTGCGCTCGTCGCCCCGCTGGCGGCGATGCTGGTGCAGATGGCGGTGAGTCGGACGCGCGAATATTCGGCCGATCGCGCCGCCGCCGAGATCACCGGCCAGCCGGCATGGCTTGCGTCGGCGCTCGCCAAGATACAGAACGGTGCCCGACAGATTCCCAACGAGGCGGCCGAGCGCAATCCGGCGATGGCGCCTCTCTTCATCATCAACCCGCTGTCGGGCGCGCGCATGGACAACCTCTTCTCGACCCATCCTTCCACCGAGAACCGGATTGCCGCGCTCCGCGCGATGCAGTCCGAGTTCGGTGCCGGCTCGGTGGGCGGGTCGCCCTCCGGTACGCCGGCGGCGGGCGCCCCACGCGTCGCCGTGCCCCGCGTCGGGCGCACCCGGCCGGCCTTTGACCGCACGCGTGGCCCGTGGGGCTGAGATCCGCCGCAAGACCGCGTCCCAAGGCCGGGCC
>JAEVZM010000438.1 GCA_023392225.1 Pseudomonadota bacterium | reverse complement strand
GTCTTGACCCGGCGGAGGAAGACGGCGGCGATCAGGGCGGCGAGGCCAGCGATGAGCGCGCCGGCGAGGAATGCCGCGCGATAGCCCGCGGTGAGCGCCTCGGCTGGAATCGCCGACCCAGCGGCATGACTGCCGGTGACGCCAGCTGCCACGCTCGCCAGCACCGCGAGCCCGAGCGCTCCGCCCATCATGAAGGCGGTGTTGACCACGCCCGACGCGAGACCGGATTCGGCCGGCTCGACGTCGCTCATCGCCGCGAGCAGGACCGGGTTGAACGCCAGCCCGACGCCGAAGCCGAGCAGGACCATTCCGGGCAGGACGTGGACCGCGAACGTCCCGTCGACCGGGGCGAGCGAGAAGGCGCCAAGCCCGGCGGCCACCAGCGCCAGTCCGAGGGCGAGCGGCCAGCGGATGCCGAACCGCATCACCACCTTGGCCGACAGGCCGAGCGAGAAGGCGCCCATGATCAGGTTGGCCGGCAGGAAGGCCAGTCCGACCTGAAGCGGCGTGTAGGCGAGCACGGCCTGCATGTAGAGCGCCGAGAGGAAGAACCAGGCGAACATCGCCGTCGACCACAGCACGCCGACGACGTTCGCCGTGACGACATTGCGGATCCGGAACAGGCGGAGCGGCACCAGCGGGTGGGAGGTGCGGGCCTCGATCGCGACGAAGGTCACGAGCAGGGCAGATGCCGCCGCGAGGAGCCCGAGGGTCTGCGCCGAGCCCCAGCCGACGCGCTCCGCGTCGACCACCGCATAGACGGCGGCGAGCAGCGCCAGCGTCACGGTGACCGCGCCCGCGACATCCAGCCGTTCCCGCGCCTCCGCCGGCTCGTCGGCCGGCAGCAGGGCGCGCGTCAGGCCCGCCACCAGGATGCCGACCGGCAGGTTGACGAGGAAGATCCAGTGCCAGCTCAGCGTATCCGTCAGCACCCCGCCGAGCAGCACGCCGATGCTGCCGCCGCCGGCCATGACGAAGCCGAACACGCCCATCGCCCTTGCCCGATCGGCCGGCTCGGTGAAGAGCGTCATGATCAGCGACAGCGCCACGGCCGATACCACGGCACCGCCGAGCCCCTGGATCGCCCGGGCGACGATCAGCGTCATCTGCGAGGTCGCGATCCCGCAGGCGAGCGAGGCGAGCGTGAAGAGGACAATGCCGATGAGAAACCAGCGCCGCCGTCCGTAGAGATCGCCGAGTCGGCCGCCGAGCAGCAGGAACCCGCCGAAGGTCAGCATGTAGGCGTTGACCACCCAGACCAGGGTGGTCTCGGTGAAGGCGAGGTCGGTGCGGATTGATGGCAGGGCAACGTTCACGATCGTCGAATCGAGAACGATCATCAGGTCGCCGAGGCAGAGCACCATGAGGGCGAGCCAGCGGGTACGCTCGGTGAGGGTGGCGGTCACGACGGTGTCCTTTCGACGCGACGGGCTGAAGAATACCAGATGCCGCGACGACGAACGACGGCTCTGCGATTCGACAGGGCTAGCCGAGAAGCGGCGCGCCCTCGCCAAGCCGTCCGCTCAGTCCGGGCCGTCGAAGAAGTCGCCCTGCGACGCGTCGCTGAACTCGCCAAGCACCTCGGCGGCGAGGCGCCGCGTGACGCTCCGCCGGCCCGAGAGGGCGGCGTGGTCGAGGGCGGCGACGATGCGGTTGGCCGACGCGAAGGAGCGCTCGATCCGGGTGGCGACATAGGTGATCACGCCGGGCTCGACCTCGCCCTGACGGTCGGCGAACAGCTTGGTCAGCACCCGCCGGAGCAGGTCGTCGTCCGGCGCCCCGAGCATGACGAGCTGCATGGCACGGAGACGCGACACCAGGTCCGGCAGCGTCAGGCCGAGCTCGGCGACCGGCACCCGCGTGGTCAGCAGCACCCGGGCGTCGCGCTCAAAGGCGAGGTTGAGGAGGTGGAACAGCGCCCGCTCGTCGACCGGGCCGTTCTGCAGGTCCTCGACCGCGGCCGCCCCGCCCGCGGTCAGCCGATCCACGTCCTCATCGGCGAGCTCCTTGCCCGCGATCGTCGCCGCGCCCGGGAACGCGCTCCAGATCGAGACCAGGTGCGACTTGCCGCTCCCCTCTGGGCCGAGCAGCAGGACGCCGCGCGGTGGCCAGTCGGGCATCGCCTCGATCAGCGCGATGGCCTCGGCATTGGCCCGCCCGACCACGAAGTCGTCGCGGCCGGTGGTCGGCTCATGGGGAAAGCCGAATGTCAGCTGGGTCCCCGGCGGCGCGCGATCCTCGCTCACGACGACGAGTTGCCAGTGCCGCGGTAGAGGGGGCTCGCGAGGTAGCGGGCGAGCGCGTAGCGGACGAGCACGCCGATCGCCGCGGCGATTGGAATCGCGACCAGGAGGCCGACGAAGCCGAACAGGAGGCCGAAGGCGAAGAGCGCGAACATCAGCCAGACCGGGTGCAGCCCGACATTGGTGCCGATCATGTAGGGCTGGAGCACGTAGCCCTCGATCAGCTGGCCGGTGATGAACAGCGCCGCGGTGGCGACGGGCATCATCCAGTCGGGCCAGAACTGGAGGAGCGCCACCCCGACCGAGACGACGAAGCCGAGCGTCGAGCCGAGATAGGGAATGAACGAGACGATGCCGGCCATGAGGCCGATGAGGAAGCCGAAATTGATGCCGAGCAGCACCAGCCCGGCGGCATAGAAGGTGCCGAGCGTCAGGCTCACCAGGGCCTGGCCGCGCACGAACCCGGCGAGCACGTGATCGACCTCGCGGCCGAGCATCCGCACCTCGTCGACGCTGTCGCGCGGGATCCAGCTGTCGATCAGCTCGATCATCCGGTCCCAGTCGTAGAG
>JAEVZM010000394.1 GCA_023392225.1 Pseudomonadota bacterium | reverse complement strand
GGTCAGCACCATCCGCTTGCCGACGAGGCCGGCGAAACCGGAGGCGTTGAGCCGGTCGCGGACCAGCTCGAGAATTTCCTCGACGCGCGGGCGGATGATGCGGTTGAGCCCGGCGCGGGTGATCTGGTGGGCCGGCTCGTCCTCGTCGCCGATGGCGCGCGTCGACAGGATCTCGCGCTCGTCGGCGGCATGGACCAGCACGCTGCCGTGCACGGTCTTGAGCCGCTCGGCATCCTCGAGCCGGGTCGAGAGGCCGCGGGCGATGTCGTTGGTGACGTGCTGGCCGCCGATGGCGATGGCGTCGGCATGGACGAACTCGCCGCGCATGAACACGGCGATGGTGGTGGTGCCGCCGCCGAAATCGACACAGGCGCTGCCGAGCTCGGATTCGTCGTCGACGAGGGCGGCGAGCCCGCTCGCATAGGGCGAGGCGACCAGCCGCTCGAGCGAGAGATGGCAGCGGTTGATGGCGAGCTCGAGATTGCCGGCGGGCTGCGAATCGACGCTGACCATGTGCATGTCGACGCCGAGGCGGTGACCGACCATGCCGAGCGGATCGGCGATGCCGCCATCGGCATCGAGCGAATAGCCGATGGGCAGCGCGTGGATCGCGGTGCGGCCGCTGCTGAGCGTGTGGCGGAGGCCGGCGTTGAGCACCCGGCCGATGTCGGACTGCTCGACCGACTTGCCGGCGAGCGAGACGTTGGCCGCATAGGTCTCGGAAGCGATCCGGCCGGCCGAGAAATTGACGATGAGCGAATCGACGGTGACGCCGGCCTTGCGCTCCGCGGTGTCGACCGCGAGCCGGATGGCATGCTCGGCGGCGTCGAGATTGACCACCACGCCCGACTTGATGCCGCGCGAGCGCTGGTGGCCGAAGCCGAGCACCTCGATGGCATGGGTCCGCCCGCGCAGCGCCTCGGCGCCGGGATCGAGCGGCACGAGGCGCGCGATCAGGCAGCAGATCTTTGTCGAGCCGACGTCGAGCACCGACACCACGGACGAGCGCCGGGTCGCGGGCCTCTGCTCGGAAGGGCGGAACAGCTTCATCAGGCCGCCGTCCCCTTCTTGCGCGCCTTGGCCCGCTCGTTCAGCAGCTCCTCGCGCGCCTTGGCCCCTTCCGGGGTGAGACGGAAGACGAGGCGGCTCGGCAGGCGCATGTCGATGGCCGCGATCTCGCGCGAGAACACGCCATGGCCGTCATTGAGCGCGACGGCCTGGATCAGCGCGCCGGCCGGATCCTCCTCCGGCAGCATCAGCTCGACGCCGTTATTCAGCACCACGTTCCAGCGGCGCCCGGAGACCAGCACGCCGGCCTTCACCTCGGGCCGGAGCGAGGGGAATTCGTCCATCAGCTCGACGAACTCGCCGGCACGCGCCGCCGCGCCCTCGCCGACCACCAGCGGCAGGCCGGCATGGCGGGCGTCGACATGGTCGCTGATCACCCGGCCACCCTCCTCGATGAGGGCGAAGCCGTTCTTGCGCTGCCAGACGGCGAAGGGCTTGCGCTCGCGGATCTCGATCAGAAGCTTGTCGGGATAGACCTTGCGGAGGGTCGCCTCCTCCACCCAGGGCAGCGATTCGATCCGGGCCCGGGCGCCCGTCACGTCGAGGGTGACGATCGAGGGATAGTCGCCGAGGGCGAGCTGGTTGAGGACCTCGACCTCGGAGGTCTCGCTCTGCCCGGTGATCTCGACGCGGTCGATGCCGAGGCCGCACCAGGTGGTGACCGCCGAGGCGACCGCGAGCGTGTGGCCGCCGAGGACCATGCCGGTGGCGCCGGTGAGCGCGAACAGCGCGACGGTGAGCTTGAGGCCGGCCCGCTTCGGCACGACCCACTCCATGCGGGCGAGCATGCGTGCGGGCCGGCGCAGCACGCGCGGCAGCACGAGCCGGCGACGGCCGATCCGGCCCGCCTCCCCCGCTTCCTGTGCCCCTACCGTCTGCACGACGCGTCCTCCACCATCCAACGCACCAGCGACACGAAATCCATGCCGGCATAGGCCGCCATCTCGGGCACCAGCGACGTTGCCGTCATGCCAGGCTGCGTGTTGACTTCGAGACAGATCAGCTGCCCCGTGCCCGAAGGCCGGTCGTCGTATCGGAAGTCCGCCCGACTGACCCCACGACAGCCCAACGCCTGGTGGGCCCGCAGCGCCAGCATCCGTATGTTTTGGTAAACATCTGGTAAAAGTTCGGCCGGAAGAACGTGCCGGGAGCCGCCGACGGCATATTTTGCGTGGTAGTCGTAGAAGCGATCGCCGGTGACGACGTCGATGATGTCGAGCGCCTCGTCGCCGCGAACGCCGCAGGTCAGCTCGCGCCCGGCGACGTAGCGTTCGACCATGACCAGATCGCCATGCGGCCAGTCCTCGGCATAGAGCTGCTGCGGCGGATGGGGGACGTCCTCGTTGACGATGATGACGCCGAAGCTCGAGCCCTCGTTCGGCGGCTTGACGACGTAGGGCGGCTCGATGACGTGCCGCGCCGCCGCCTCAAGGCGATGCACCACCACGGCCTCGGCGACCGGGATGCCGGCGGCCTTCATGACGTCCTTGGCCTTGGGCTTGTTCATGGCGAGCGAGGAGGCGAGCACGCCGGAATGGGTGTAGGGGATCTCGAGGATCTCGAGCACGCCCTGGATGCAGCCATCCTCGCCGAACGGGCCGTGCAGCGCGTTGAAGGCGACGTCGGGGCGCAGCCGGGCGAGGACATCGGCGACGGTGCGATCGACGTCGATGCGGGTGACGCGGTAGCCGCCCTTCTCGAGCGCGTCGGCACAGGCATTGCCCGACGACAGCGACACCGGCCGCTCGCTCGACCACCCACCCATCAGAACTGCGACGTGCTTCGCCAAGACCCCTCCTCGCCGCTGTGATTCGCGGCTCGTGGGGACCACTTTGGGCGGAGAGTGGTTAACGAATATTAACCACGATGCGGATGCTCACGGAATCGCGCGCCGGACGTCGGTGGCGCTACGTGGACAAGTCCGCCTTCACGCGGGCGAGCTTCTCCGCAACGGCCCGCTGAACCGCCGTCTCGGGGTCTTCGCCCGTCATGGCACACAGCTCGCGAATCAACGCCTCGGCGGCAGGATCGTCGATCCAGATGCCCTCGTCGGCAGCCGGGGGTCGGGCGTTATCGCTGGTCACGGGCGCATCCCCTCAAGATCGATCAACCAAGGGTAGCGACAAGTGCCCGCATCTTCAACCGGCGCCGAGGAACGGCTCGACGGTCGCGTCATCGGCGAAGCGGCCGATGCGCCGGATCTCCCATTCGAGGCGGACGCCGCTCGTCTCGAGCACGCGGGCCCGCACCGTCTCGCCGAGCAGCTCGAGGTCGTGGCCGGTGGCGCCGTCGACGTTGATCAGGAAGTTGCAGTGCATCTCCGACACCATGGCGCCGCCGATGCGGAGGCCGCGGCAGCCGGCGGCATCCACCAGCTCCCAGGCGCGCCGGCCGGGCGGATTGGTGAAGGTCGAGCCGCCGGTCTTCTCGCGAATCGGCTGGGCGGTCTCGCGGTGATGCTCGACGGCATCCATCGCGGCCTGGATCGCATCGCGCTCCGCCGGCGGGCCGGCGAAGACGCCCTCGGTGAAGATGAGGTCCTCGGGCGCCGCGGAATGGCGGTAGGTGTAGCCCATGTCGGCGAGCGACAGGACGTGCCGGCGGCCGGCCCGGTCGACGGCGTGCGCCTCGACCAGCCGCTCGCGGGTCTCGGTGCCGTTCGCGCCGGCATTCATGCGGAGCGCGCCACCGATCGTGCCGGGGATGCCGTGGTAGAAGGCGAAGCCGCCGAACCCCTCGTCGCGGGCGAAGGCGGCGAGGCGCTTGTCGGGCAGCGCGGTGCCGGCGCGGATGCGGTCGCCCTCGCGGACGGTCTGGCCGAAGCCCTTGGCGGTGAGGCGGATCACCACGCCGGGCACGCCGCCGTCGCGGACGAGGAGGTTCGAGCCGACGCCGATGACGGTGACCGGCACCTCGGGATCGAGGCGCGACAGGAACGCGGCGAGGTCGTCGGCGTCCGCCGGCTGGAACAGGAGCTCCGCCCGCCCCCCGACCCGGAACCAGGTGAAGGGCGCGATCTCGGCATCCGGCGTCAGCCGGCCGCGGATGTCGGAGCTGTCGATTGTGATCGCCATATCGATCGCTCCCCTACTTCGCCAGTTCCTCCGGCAGGGCATAGGCCCACTGGCTGATCGAGCCGGCGCCGAGGCAGACGACGGTGTCGCCGGGACGGACCACCTCGCGGACCATGCCGGCCAGCGCCTCCCGGTCGGGCAGCGCGCGGGCGTCGCGATGGCCGCGGTTGCGCAGCCCCTCGACGAGCGCATCGCGATCGACGCCCTCGATCGGCGCCTCGCCCGCCGCATAGACGGGGGCGACGATGACGGTGTCGGCATCGTTGAAGCACGAGCAGAAGCCGTCGAAGAGGTCGTGGAGGCGCGAGTAGCGGTGTGGCTGGACGACGGCGACCACTCGGCCCTCGCCGGCCACGGAGCGCGCCGCCTTCAGCACGGCGGCGATCTCGACCGGGTGATGGCCGTAGTCGTCGAACACGTCGACGCCGTTCCACGAGCCGGTGTGGGTGAAGCGGCGCTTGACGCCGCCGAAGCCGGCGAGCCCGGCGCGGATCGCGGCGTCACCGATGCCGAGATGGTGGGCGATGGCGACGGCACCGGGGGCGTTCTGGACGTTGTGCTCGCCGGGGATCGAGACGGTGAGATCCTCGATGACGTGGGTGCCGCCGTTCTTGCGGTCGCGGATGTGGATCGTGAACTTGGTCAGCCGGTTCTCGACCCGGAGGTCGGTGGCGCGCACCGCCGCCTGCGGGCTCATGCCGTAGGTGATGATCCGCCGGTCCTCGATGCGGCCGATCAGCGACTGCACCTCGGGATGGTCCATGCACATCACGGCGAAGCCATAGAACGGCACGTTCTCGATGAACTGGCGGAACGCGTCGCGGACCTTGTCGAAGCTGCCATAGTGGTCGAGATGCTCGGGATCGATATTGGTGACCAGGGCCACGTCGATCGGCAGCCTGACGAAGGTGCCGTCCGACTCGTCTGCCTCGACCACCATCCAGTCCGAGGCGCCCATGCGGGCATTGGTGCCATAGGCGTTGATGATGCCGCCATTGATCACGGTCGGGTCGAAGCCGCCGGCGTCGAGGAGCGCCGCGACCATCGAGGTCGTGGTCGTCTTGCCGTGGGTGCCGGCGATGGCGATGGCCTGCTTGAGGCGCATCAGCTCGCCCAGCATCTCGGCGCGCCGCACCACCGGCAAGAGCCGCTCGCGGGCGAGCTTGAGCTCGGGATTGTCCCGCTTGATCGCCGAGGAGACGACCACCACCTGCGCGTCGCCGAGATTGGCGGCGTCGTGGCCGACATGCACCGTCACCCCGAGCCCGCGCAGGCGCTGGACATTGGCGTTCTCGGCGACGTCCGAGCCCTGCACCCGGTAGCCGAGATTGGCCAGCACCTCGGCGATGCCGCTCATGCCGATGCCGCCGATGCCCACGAAATGCACCGGCCCGATATCCCGCGACATCTTCATGCGGAAGCTGCCTCCCTGAAAGGTTTCTTCTCTGCCACCGCCTCGGCCACGTCGGCCAGCTTCTCGGCGGCGTCGGGACGCCCGACCCGGAGTGCCGCTTCCGCGGCTTCCGAGAGGCGCCTTGGCTGTTCGATGAGATCGGCGAGGTCGGCGGCGAGCCGTGCCGGGCTCATGTCGCGCTGCTCGACCATCCAGCCGCCGCCGGCGCGCGCCATGACCTCGGCATTGGCCTTCTGGTCCTGGTCGAGCGCCCCCGGCAGCGGGATCATGATCGCCGGCCGGCCGATCACGGCGAGCTCGGCGACGGTCGAGGCGCCGGAGCGGCTGACCACCAGGTGCGCGGCGGCGATGCGCGCCGGCATGTCGGTGAAGAACGGCTGGAGGTCGGCACGCACGCCGAGCCGGTCATAGGCGGCGCGGACCCGCTCCATGTCTTCCGCCCGGCACTGCTGGGTGATGGCGATTCCGCTCCGAACCCCGGCGGGCAGCGCCTCGATGGCGGGCGGCACGAGGTCCGCCATCACGCGCGCGCCCTGGCTGCCGCCGAAGACGAGGAGACGGATCGGCTCGCCGGGGCGGATCGGCGGGAACGGCGCGCGCGCCACGTCGAGCACCGACTGGCGCACCGGGCTGCCGGTCTCGACGCTCTTGGCGACGAACATCTCGGCGCCGCGGACCTTGTCGAAGCTGGTGGCGATCGCCGTCACCCGCGGCGCGAGGAACTTGTTGGCCCGGCCGAGCACGGCGTTCTGGTCGTGGATGAGGGTCGGCACGCCGAGGCGCGCGGCGGCAAGGAGCGGCGGCACGGTCGGATAGCCGCCGAAGCCGACCACGGCCGCCGGCTTCACCGCGCGGATCGTCGAGCGCGCCTTCATGTAGCCGGAGGCGAGCTGGGCGAAGGCCCTGGCGAAGGCGACGGGGCTCCGGGTGAAGGTGCCGGAGGGGATGATGTGCACCTTGGCCGCCGGAAAGTCCTGCGCGTAGTCGTTGACGCGATGGTCGGTGGCAAGGTGCACCGTCCAGCCGCGGCGGCTCAGCACCGAGGCCAGCGCCTGCGCGGGGAAGAGGTGCCCGCCGGTGCCGCCGGCGGAAAGAAGGATGGTCCCTGGCAATGACGCCTCCGATCAGGCCGCGTCCGGCACCGGATCGCGGGCAATGACCGTGCGCATCACGCGCTCTCCCTCCCGACGCCGGCGGGTCAGCGCCAGGATCAGGCCCATCTCGAAGGCGACGGCGATCATCGAGGAGCCGCCATAGGAGATGAACGGCAGGGTCATGCCCTTCGCCGGCAGGATCGAGAGGTTGACGCCCATGTTGATCACGGCCTGGACCCCGAAGAGCACGATGAGGCCGGCCGATGCAAGCCGCGTGAACGGATCGGGGCTGCGCTGGCTGCTCGACAGGCCGCGCAGCACGACGAAGGCGAAGATCAGGACCAGTCCGATGCAGATGATGATGCCGAACTCCTCCGCCGCGACCGCGAAGATGAAGTCGGTATGGGCGTCGGGCAGGATGCGCTTCACCGTGCCCTCCCCCGGACCCCGGCCAAGCCAGCCGCCGTTCATGATCGAATCCATCGCGGTATCGACCTGGAAGGTGTCGCCGGTATGGGGCGCGAGGAACCGGTTGATGCGCCCGGCGACGTGGGGGAGCATCGTATAGGCGGCGAAGATGCCGCCGACGGCGACCATGCCGAGCACGGCGATCCACATCCACGGCATGCCGGCCATGAAGAACAGCGCCCCCCAGGCGACGGCGATCAGCATGGTCTGGCCGAAATCGGGCTCGGCGACGAGCAGCGCCGCCACCGCGGCGAGGAGGATCAGCGCGAAGACGTTGCCCGGGATGTCGCGGCGCCGCGAGTTCTCGGCGAACAGCCAGGCGCAGATCACCACGAAGGCCGGCTTCATGAACTCCGACGGCTGGATCGACATCCCGCCGAGGTTGAGCCAGCGCCGCGAGCCGTTGTTCTCGATGCCGACGAACAGCACCGCCAGCATCAGCGCCAGCGCGATGGCAAGGACCACCAGCGAGACCCGGCGCACCTGGCGCGGCGACAGGAACGAGGTGCCGAGCATCACCGCGACCGCGGGCAGGAAGAACAGGAGATGGCGGTTGACGAAGTGGAAGCTGTCATAGCCGAGGCGCTCGGCCACCGCCGGACTGCCGGCCAGCGACAGCACGATGCCGCCGACCATCAGCGCGAAGATCCCCGCCAGGAGGGGCTTGTCGACGGTCCACCACCACTCGGCGAACTCGGAACGGTCGGCGCGACTGACCATCAGGCTGCCTCCTCGCGGATACGGATGCCATCGAGCGACTGGACGAGCGTCCGGAACGCATCGCCCCGCTTTTCGAAATTCTGGAACTGGTCGTAGGAGGCGCAGGCCGGCGACAGGAGCACCACCGGCTCGGCCGCCGGATCGTGCGCCGCGTCCTCGGCCGCGCGGCGGAGCGCCGCCTCGAGCGTCACCGAGCGCTCGACCGGTACGGCATCGCCGAGGGTGACGGCGAACGCCTCCGCCGACTCGCCGATGAGATAGGCCTTGGCGATCTTCGGGAAATAGTCCCGGAGGCTCTCGATGCCGCCTTCCTTGGCCCGGCCGCCGGCGATCCAGTAGATGCGCCCGAAGCTCTTCAGCGCCTTCTCGGCGGCATCGGCATTGGTCGCCTTGGAATCTTTGACGAAGAGCACCCGGCCACGCCGGCCGACCTCTTCCATGCGGTGGGCGAGGCCGCCGAAGCTGGAGAACCCCGCCACGATGTCGGCATCGGGAATCCCGAGGACGCGGAGCGTCGCCACCGCGGCCGCCGCGTTCTGCGCATTGTGGGCGCCGCGGAGCGAGCCGATACCCTCGAGGCTGAGGAACGGCTTCACCGCGCCGTCGTCGGCGACGAAGAGCTGCGCCCCGTCGGCGAAGACGCCGCGGGCCAGCGGCCGGCGCGCCGAGACCCGGACCACCGTGCCGCCGGCCTGCTCGATGCGGTCGGCGATGGCCTGGGTATGGTCGTCGTCGACGGCGATCACCGCGGTCCGCGCGTTGGCCACCATCCGCGCCTTGAGGCCGGCATAGCGCTCCATCGAGCCGTGGCGGTCGAGATGGTCGGGCGTCAGGTTGAGGAGGAGGCCGACGCCCGGGGCGAGCGAGGGCGCGAGGTCGATCTGGAACGAGGAGACCTCGACGACGTGATAGCGGCCCATGCCGGGCGGGGCGAGCGACAGCACCGGCACGCCGATATTGCCGCCGAGCTGGGTATCGCGGCCCGAGGCGGCAAGGATGTGGGCGATCAGCGCCGTGGTGGTCGACTTGCCGTTGGTGCCGGTGATGGCGACGAACGGCGCGTCGGGCACGTGCCGGCGCCGCTCGCGGCAGAAGATCTCGATGTCGCCGATGATCTCGACGCCGGCGGCCTCGGCACGGCGGACGGTCCAGTGCGGCTCGGGAGGGGTGAGCGGCACGCCCGGCGCCAGCACCAGCGCGGCGAAGGCCGACCAGTCGGCTGCGGCGAGGTCGACGAGCGGGATGCCGGCCGCGGCGGCGGCCTCGCGGGTCGCCGCATTGTCGTCCCAGGCCGAGACCAAGGC